>NZ_JAUBTV010000048.1:0-17382 GCF_036705145.1 Microcoleus sp. B5-D4
TCCTGTGACGGTTTCGCTGAAGGTTGCTGTGACGATAAATGGTGCGTTTGTGGTTGTTGGTGATGTTGATGTTAAGGAAACTGTGGGTGCAACGGTTTCGACTGTGCGAACAAGTTGAGTGGCTGGGGTATTGTTATTACCTGCTGTATCTGTGGCTGTAGCTGCTGGAATATCAACTGTGACAGCGCCATTAGCAGTGGGTGTAACTGTGAAATTATAAGTTGCACCAGTACCTGTAAATCCGCTAACAGTTCCGTTAGCAACAGTTACGTCAGTGTCAGTAAATCCTGTGACGGTTTCGCTGAAGGTTGCTGTGACTAGGAATGGTGCATTTGTGGTGGTTGGGGATGTTGATGTCAGTATGACATTTGGCGGTGTAATGTCGGCAGTGCGAGTTAGTTGGATGGCTGCGGTATTGCTATTACCAATGGTATCTGTGGCTGTAGCTGCGGGAATATCTACGGTGACATTGCCAGTAGCAGTTGGTGTAACGGTGAACTCATAAGTTGTGCCAGTACCTGTAAATCCGCTAACAGTTCCATTGGCAACAGTTACGTCAGTTGCAGCAAATCCTGTGACGGTTTCGCTGAAGGTTGCTGTGACGATAAATGGTGCATTTGTGGTGGTTGGTGATGTTGATGTTAAGACAACAGTAGGCGGTGTAATGTCGGCGGTGCGAACAATTTGAGGGGCGGGGGCATTGTAGTTGCCAGCGGCATCAATCGCTGTAGCTGCTGGGAGATCTACGGTGACATCGCCACTAGCTGTTGGTATAACGGTAAAACGATAATTGCTACCGCTACCTGTAAATCCGCTAACAGTGCCGTTACCAACATTGATGTCACTTGGATCAAATCCTGTGACGTTTTCGCTGAAGTTTGCATAGACTAAAAATGGTGCGTTTATGGTGGTTAGGGGTGAGTCGGGTGTGAGGAAAACTATGGGTCGAACAGTATCAATTACTAAATCTTTGTTGACACCCAATGAGTTGGCTGCACCGAGAGTTGGCAATGTTAAGATGGCATCACCATTGGTGGCATTTTTAATCGTGCCGCCGCTTAAAGATAGGGCAGTGGTGGAAAGATAGTCTAAGTCGGCAGTGTTATCTCCGGCTGCAATTGTGTAGCGAAAAGTGAGAGTGTTGGTGCCGGTACCTGAGAGATAATCAGCCACAGGTGCTGCACCTGCTAAACTTAAACTTAGTTGCGGTGTATTGGTAACGTTGACTATTGCAGAGAATTGAACGGTGATGTCGATGTTTGTGCCGATACTGTAAGTCCCGTTTGGGGTGGCTGCGCTGACGCTGGTAATGGTGGGGAAGGGATTAACGGTGATGTTGGCGGTTTCTGTTGCACTGCTGAATACGCTGGAGGTAGTGTTGGTGCTTCTGTCTGTGGTGTAGTTGGCGGTAGTGCCATTGCTGCCGGTGATTTGATCCCAGGCGGCAAAGGTGATGGCGTTGGTGACTGTGCCGTTGAAACCTGGGTTGGGTACAAATCTGAGGCTGGTGTTGGGGTTGCTGGCTAATTGTAAGGCGTTGGCGGCAGAAACGGCTGGGGCGTTTGTCCAGTTTGTGCCGCCGTTAATGGTGTATTGCCATGTGCCGCTGGCGGTGTTTAGGCCCGTGAGGGCGATGCCTCTTAATGTGGTGGCGTTGGGATCGGTGATGCCTGTGCCGCCGAGGTTGGTGATGATGGTGCTGATGAGGGTGCCTGTGCTGGCGCTGTCGTTTTGGTTTTGGGGGTTGAGGATGGGGGTGCCGCTGTTGTCGAGGGTAGGGGAGTTGTTGACTAAGACGGTGACGGTGGTGGGGATGGAAACAACGCCGTCGGTGGCGGTGTATTGGAATGTGTCTTCACCGTTGAAGTTGGCGTTGGGGGTGTAGAGAATGTTGCGCGCTTTGTCTATAGTTATGGCATTCACAGGACCATCCATCCCCACATCGTAGTTGTTGAAGGTGGTATCCAGGCTGCCGTCGGCATTCAGACGGGCAATATAGTTGCGAAAAGTGCCGTTGACGGTGGTGAATCCGCCCCCAACTACGGGTTTGCCACTGCTGTCTAGGGCGATCGACCGCACATTGTCATTCATATCGGGGTTGAAGGTGATATCCCGGCTGCCGTCGGCATTCAGACGGGCAATTCCGTTGCGAGGAGTGCCGTTGACGCGGGTGAAATTGCCCCCAACTACGAGTTTGCCACTGCTGTCTAGGACGATCGACAACACAGCGCCATTCATCCCCGCACCGGGGTTGAAGGTGGCATCCAGGCTGCCGTTGGCATTTAGACGGGCAATTCTGCTGCGAGGAGTGCCGTTGACTGTGGTGAAATCGCCCCCAACTACGGGTTTGCCACTGCTGTCTAGGGCGATCGACCACACAGCGTTATCCATCCCCGTATCGGTGAAGGTGGTATCCAGGCTGCCGTCGGCATTGAGACGGGCAATTCTGTTGCGAAAAGTGCCGTTGAGGGCGTTGAATTCGCCCCCAACTACGGGTTTGCCACTGCTGTCTAGGGCGATCGCATACACCAAGTTATTGATCCTCGGATCGGTGAAGGTGGTATCCAGGCTGCCGTCGGCATTCAGACGGGCCATTCTGCTGCGAGCAGTGCCGTTGACGACGGCGAAATAGCCCCCAACTACGGGTTTGCCACTGCTGTCTAGGGCGATCGACGACACACGGTTATTCATCCCGCCAAAGTTGTTGAAGGTGGCATCCAGGCTGCCGTTGGCATTTAGACGGGCAATTCTGCTGCGAGGAGTGCCGTTGACTGTGGTGAAATCGCCCCCAACTACGGGTTTGCCACTGCTGTCTAGGGCGATCGACCACACATCGTTATTCATCCCGGTACCGGGGTTGAAGGTGGTATCCAGGCTGCCGTCGGCATTTAGACGGGCAATTCTGCTGCGAGGAGTGCCGTTGACCAAGCTGAATCCGCCGCCGGCATAAATCCAGTCATTAATAATCGCGGTGCCATTGGTGGGGGGGATGAAGATGCTTTGTACTGAGGCGCGCCCGATGGCTGTGTCGTTGGCGAGTACGTCGATGCCGACAGAGGGCGAGTTGACTGTAACGGCTTTGGTGTCTGGGTTGGCGGTGGCTAGGATGTGGCTGTAAGTTTTGAGTGTGGTTTCGGTGAGAATTAGTTGGGGCTTTGGCGTTGATGGGGGGATGAGTTGGGGGATGTCCCAAGTGCCACCGAGTGCGCTGTTACCTGTAGGTTGGGAGTTAGCGCTGATGTTTGCGCCTGTGAGTTGGTGGAGTTGAGTCAGGAATTGGTGTCCTCTGTCTCCGGCTGCTACGTTGCATCCATATAAGATGATGTTGGCGTTGTCAGTGAGGCTGTTTCGCCACTGTTGCAATTGGTAGCTGTAGTTTTGGATATTGTTGCTGTTGAGTTCTGTTGTGCCTAGGTACAGGCTGCCAGAATCTCCGTGGGTGATGATGTGGAGAGTTTCGATGCCTCTATGCTGAGCTAGGATTGTGGTGATTTGCTCTACGGCATCGGGCTGGCTTTGGAGGATGTAGGTGGCTGTGTCCGGTTTGATGCCGGAGATTAGGTGCTGGCTGTCTGGTATTGTGGGGTCAAGGATGACTATTTCTGTGGGCTTGTTGCTGGTGCAATCAACCAAACTTCCGATATTTTTATTTATAAAACGGTTAATTTGAGGTAGAGTTTTCACAGTTTTTTGCTTTTAATGTAGTTCGGGGTTTTTGAGTCGGGATATGCCCCCGATTGGATTTTGGTTTGTGATGTTTCTACCTTGTGGTGGATGACACTCGCCGATCGTGATGAGTAATATCAAAAGGGTAAGAAGAACACTTCTAACCGGGACAAAGGCTCGAAACCTTTGTTTGGTAGGGCTTACAAATTAATATTTTGTTTGATACCGATTTAATGGGTCGTTGCACATATCTTGATCCCCCTAAATCCCCACCCCCCCTAGGGCGTGTTTTCAAACCCGGAGATCCCCCCTAGCCCCCCTTAATAAGGGGAGTAGGGGGTGGGACAAGAGCACTCAAAGTCAACCCCTACTCCCCTTCTTAAGGGGGATTTAGGGGGATCAGGATCTGATGGATCAGTTTGAAAACACGCCCTAGCCCCCCCAAGGGGGAAGGGGGACTTTGATCGGAATCCTGTCCCCCCCTTAGTAGGGGCGGTGCGACCCCTACTCCCCGTGCCCGCCCTCTTGGCTAGGGGGGATCAGATTCTACGGGGCCTCATAAAAAATTGGTCTGAATTCCGTTAACCTGTGTATCAATTTATTCCCTAACAAGATTTATATCTTGCTGCTTCCTAGTTGCGCTAGCCAAATTGCGAAAGATTAGTTTCGCAAAATGTCCGAAGGCTTTTTCCCAAAATGCTGCTGGAAATATTTTGTAAAGCGACTAGGATTGTAAAAGCCATATTCAAACGCAATTTCCGTAATCGTTTTGTTGCTCTCGATTAACTCCATACGAGTGGCTTCAAGTCGAGCAGTTCGCAAAAATTGACTGGGAGAGACACCGTAATAACGAGCGAATGCTGTTTGCAAAGAACGACTGCTACAGTTCATGGCGGAAGCAATTTGTGCAATTGTCAGCTCTTGTTTCATATTTGCTCGGATGTATTCGGCCGCCTCTCGCACGCGGGCGATCGAAATTTCCGATACTTTAATAATCGATGGTTCTAAAGTGTTGTAAGATGAACCTTGGACTAAGGTAGAAAAAATAGCGGTTTCTAAATTGTCAATTACCAGTGGATGTCCATTAGTGTCAATCAAATTCGACAGCATTATGACCATTTGATATAGCGATCGACCGTAAAGAGTAGTGCGATCGATAACTTGCACCAGGTTAGGACGTTCAATGGATTTGTCAAGATACTTGCTCAGTTCAGTTAAAAATCGAGCTTCATCTATATAAATTGATATTGCGCTGTATGTGGCTGAGTGCTGAAGCTGGCTTAATTCGGCTCCCGGCTGAGTTATCAGCAAATTTCGATCGTTCACGAGGAATTCGTTAGACCCAACTTTCAATAAATGATCGCTGTCAAAAAATGTGAAACCTATTTTTCCAACAAAAGTATATCCTGCGGTATATGTACTCCCAGCTTCCCAAACAACACTCACGAACTCGAACTTTTTTAACTTAGCAAGCCGCCATTGAATTTTGTAATCTTTGGAAGAGAAAGTATGTTTAGTAATACCCGATACTTGATTAAGATATATCTCTGGATCGTTGATTTCAATATTTAAATCCCAGACCATGATTAAATGCTAATATTTTACACCCCCAATAAATTACATCAATTGTGTGTAAATATTTATACCTCTTTTGGTGTATTTTACAGGAATTATCTCAGACCGATGTGGGGGCGGATTTATGATATTGTGAATTTGAGGCAATTATTGTTGGTGAAGGAAACATCTACATTCAAGAGGTACATTTTGATTTATAGTTGGGTGGGGGCGGGTTTATGAAATTGTGGGTTTTAGGCAGTTATTGTCTGTAAAACCCGCCCCTACGGAAATTAAAATTTTACAGGTTTTATGAATAACGACACAATTGTCAATACAGTCGAAGAACACGAAATTTTTGGCGATCGCGAGTTTCCAACTTGGCTAACTCAACAACAAATCAGCCTGGCTTGCACTACCTATCAAACCAGCAGGTTAATGTTAATCGGTGCTGCACCCGAAACCAACAGAATCTCGGCTTTTTGGCGAATATTCGATCGCGCAATGGGCCTCTACTGCACGCCGGAACGCCTTTATTTAAGTTCAAAATATCAACTCTGGCAATTAGATAATGTCTTAGAATCCGGGAAATTATACCAAGGATACGATAAATTATATATACCAAGAATCGGTTATACTACAGGAGATATCGACATTCACGATATCGCAGTCGATAAAAATAATCAAATCATTTTTATTAGCACTTTGTTTAATTGTATCGCTACATTGAGCGATCGCCACAGTTGCAAACCTTTCTGGAAACCAAGTTTTATCTCACAATATATAAATGAAGACCGCTGTCACCTCAACGGTTTGGCAATGGTAGAAGGAGAAGCGAAATATGTCACAGCGTCGAGTCAGTCGGATGTGGTGGATGGCTGGCGCGATCGCAGAAAAAATGGCGGTATAGTTATTGATATTGAATCTAATGATATTATCGTCACAGGATTGTCAATGCCGCACTCACCCCGCTGGTATCAAGACAAATTATGGTTGCTGAATTCGGGGAGAGGGGAATTAGGATATGTGGATTTAGATACAGGGAAATTTGAGGCGATTACGTTTTGTCCGGGATACGTGCGAGGACTAGCTTTTTGGCAAAATTGGGCAATTGTGGGACTCTCGAAACCTCGGGGAGGTGACAACACTTTTAGCGGTTTAGAATTGGATGAGTTGTTAGCAGCCAAGGATGCTGAGGCTCGCTGTGGTATGATGGCGATCGATTTGACTACTGGGGCGATCGTTCACTGGTTGCGCTTTGAAGGAATTGTCACGGAACTCTATGATGTGCAAGTGATTCCCCAAGTGCAAAAGCCGATGGCCTTGGGTTTTCAAACGGATGAAATTGCTCAGTTAATTACTTTGGAACTTTAACCGCAGATGGTGGCTGATGTACGCGGATGGACGCAGATAAATGTTTACCGAATGTACGCAGAGGGTGTGAGAGAAAGTATTTAAGCGGGATTTGGTATTACTCAACAATCGCCCCATCTAAGCTGGTTTTTCTTAAGTCTGTTCTCGCTAAATTTGCACCTCTTAAATCGGCACCTGTTAAGCAAACATTGCTTAAATCTGCATAACTCAAATCCGCACCTCTGAGATTAGCATCTGATAAATTTGCTCCTGATAAATTCGCCCTCACAAGTTGCGATTTACTCAAATTGCTGCAACTCAAATTTGCACATGGCATCTGTGCCGCGATTAAGTTGGCTTTGCTTAAATTAGTGCCGCTGAAGTTAGCCAAATTCAATTTAGCATAACTCAAATCAATGTTTTCCAAGCAACGTTCGCTCAATTGCGCGCATCGCAAGTTAGCATTAATAAAAAACCTGTCTCCAATCCCATAACGGCGCAGCAATTCGTCAACTTCCAGCCTAATTAAAACTGGTTCGCAAGTATTTTGGTAGCACCACGATGTCTCCAGCAAACGGGCGGCTGCTTCAATTGCTACCTTGTCGCATTTAGTGAGCACCAAGCTATTGCACCCATCCCACTCACCGTTGAGCATGAATGCCATCTCAGAAGCTGCTACAATTGAGTCGCATAACAAAACGGTTTCTGGTTTGGGTTGCAGCCAGTTCATTAAGGCGATCGAGCTCTTGTTTTTCATTGTTGATTCAGGATTGGTGCGTCTTTCTTAATTATAAGTAAAAATATTGAAAACATTATGCACAAATTCGCTGCGGCTTCAGAGAATGAATTAATTGTGTTTGGTGCAGCCAGACCAGGATACCGCGATGCAGAAATTGCTGGGTGGATTGAATTTATGCAGGGGCATAATATCAAGCAAGTTTGCTGCTTGCTCGCTCAGACGCAACTCATCCGCTACAGTGATTTACTGGGAACATATCGGAAAATATTTGGGTGCGATCGAGTTTGCTGGGCGCCGATCGCAGACTTTGAATTGGTCGATCGCGATATTTTAATCGATCAAATATTGCCGTTCTTGGAATCGGCAAATAACAAAGGCGAACGGGTGGTAGTTCACTGTTCTGGGGGGATCGGACGTACAGGACAGGTTTTGGCTGCTTGGTTGGTCAGCGGGCGGGGATTGTCTAACAAACAGGCGATCGCAGCAGTAAAAAAAACTGGCAGAAATCCCTATGAAGCAGCAATCGCAGCTTGTTTGAAAGGTCGAAACCCCTGGCTAGTCGTTGAAGAACTTAATGCTATCTTAGATCATTGTCGCCTTGCTGCGAGAAATGATATATAGCACTATAGCAACTATATATAGCAATCCTAAATCATTTGTGAATTTCTTACTCCCTCCCCTTACTAAGGGGAGGGTTGGGGTGGGGTAAAAAGTTTACGACTCCTGCAAGGATTGCTATATGTGCCAATGGCGTAAGTCCTAAAAGATTTAGAAGATTCGGCTACCTACGATCGCACTCAGGCATCGCATAAAGGGGTGTTTTGGCTATCGCCGTTAGCCAATCCGCTGGCGTTTTTGCGAAGATTACAGAACAAATAACGCACTTACAGCAGCGCCAGATCTTTGAAGCAACGGCGCGTTAATTCGATTCTTGCAGGTGCGTCATTATTGTTGCGGATGTCAATGTTTGTCGCAAAAAAGTAAACATTTTTATCCTTTTCTAAATAACCTACATACCAGCCAATTTGAGGGTTTGTTTGTTCTCCAAAGCTGGCCCAGCCTGTTTTTGCCCTAATTGTGTAATCGGGAGTTTGCTCCACAATTATGATATCTTTAACCAGAGACAGCGATCGCTCAGAAAAGGGTAAGTCATTTTTGTAGAGACGGCGGAGAAATTGAATTTGCTCATTGGGTGTGATTCGCAGTTCTCCCTCTAACCAGAATTTGTCAATATCGTCTTTGTTACCGATTTTGTGGTTGCCATAACCGACTTTAGCTACCCATTTTTGCATTTGCTCGTGTCCGACTCGGCGGGCGAGAACTTGGTAAAACCAAACGGCGGAAAGTTTCATGGCTTCTCTCATATTCAAGTCTCGATTCCAGGCTGGAATTTGCCTTTGAATTCCATCCCAAGTTAGCACGGCAAGCTCATCTGAAATTACCCCTGTTTCTAAGGAAATCAGAGAGTTGGGAATCTTAAATGTAGATGCAGGTAAAAAAGCTGTGGCGTTACGCTGCGGGTTGTGTTGATAAAGCCGATCGCTATTCAAATCGTAAATCGCGATCGAGCCTTCAACTCCTAGTTCTTGAAAGTGCCGTCCAAAATTCATTGTCTGAGCAACATCTCCTCCGCGTCGTGGAGATTCTTGCACTGGAGGTGGCAGGGTTAAGGCTGATTGCGGTGGCTGAACTAAAACAGAAATAATGCAGCCTAATACAATTAAAATAACAGCGATCGCACGAGATATTCGGTTCATAAACTTCAATAAATTACCCAAATCACAGGCAGTAATGTCACAGGGGCGATCGACTTGTAAGGTGCGTCTGACTTACGCTGTGTAAGAAACAATTAGGGTTAGCCCTTGACGCACCCTACTATATATAGCTGTCAATTGCGTAATTCCTCAACTAGAAAACTGCCATAATAGTTAAGGCGACCAAGCAGCTTAACTGAATTACTAAGCTGAGTAACCGAAACTTTGGATCGAGGCCAGCGATGTGAATTGCTGAATGTACAAGCCGAAATAGGATGTACACAACAATCAGCAAATCTACTGCTGTTCCTGAAACACCCCTAACTGTTAGAAGAAAAACAACTCCCAAATACAAAGGCAGGTTTTCTATCAAGTTGGATTGTACTCGAAATAGTCGCCAAAGCAAGCTATCGTCGTTTGGTGTGCCGAAATCTTTTACAGATCCGCCCGCAGATAGATGCCGAATCCTGACTGCTAGCAACAAGATAACAACTGCGATCGTCCACAGGATGAAAATTGCTAAACCCCAGAGGGGGACGGTCATATTTGTCTGTTCAATTTGCATCATCTTTCTACCTTGCTCCACTGCTGCTAATATTATGTGCGGTCAATTATAGTAGTAAAAAACGGATCTGTACCCGCGAAAGTCCGCAGCCGGAGTGCGGACTTTCGTGAGCACGCGCGATCGAATCTGATTGCGGTTAATCGATCGGACACGATCTAACACTTTAGAAAAGTTTCCAGTCAGTACAATGGTTCTGGCGTTCTCATCTTTAGCTAAAATGAGTAAATCTAAAATCTAAAATCTAAAATCGACTTGACGATCGCACCATTGTATCGAGCAAGTGTTCGATCGCACCCGGTAGACTCTGGCAAAAACCAGTGTGTACCCGCGATGTCTGAACGATCGTACTGCGGGGTGCTACGAGCCAGTGAAAGCGCTCTCTGTGGGGAAGTTGACCGATCGCGCCAGATTCCTTGCCGCCTGCACAAATGATGGGAATGACTGCTAGGTGATTGCGAATCATTTCCAGATCCAACGTTGAGTCGATCGCCATCAAGCGCTGTTCATCAATTTCGATACGGGCTTCGAGGAATTTTTTCGTACCGCAGGAAACGATCGCCCCCACGTTGATAAACTCCTCGCGCTCGACTTTGGGAACGACGCGGATAATGGCATAATCATAAAGAAATCGATCGGGCACTAATCGCCTCCTCCAAAAAAATATGTGGTGATTCTAGCCGATTTAGCAGGTACTCGATATAAGCATTCCGATGTTCGTTGCTATCGCTGAAAGGAGAATCTCCCACCAGCCAAGTATCAGGAATTAGTTTAACAATGTTGCGAATGATTTCCGGGGTTAGCGTTTGAGTCATCTTTGAATTTGCCGCTTCCAGCGTACTAGCAAAACGCAGCAGAACGTGGTCTTTAATTGGGGGGAAACGATCGCGGCTGCGCGAGAGATAATCTTTCCAGGTGTGGTGGAAGTAGAGGGCTGCACCATGATCGATCAGCCAAAGCCGGCGGTGCCATACCAGCATATTTGCATTGCGCGGCGTGCGATCGATGTTGGTTACAAAAGCATCGAACCAGACGATTTCTGAGGCTAGATCCGCCTCGGACTTCCCCGCTATCGGGTCAAATGTGATCGAGCCCGGAAGATAGTCGAGGGCGAGGTTGAGGCCCGCGCTTGCTCGGATCAAATCTTGAATTTCCGGGTCAGGCTCAGTCCGAGCCAGTTCGGGATCGAGTTCAACAAAAACGAGTTCGGGGATTGGGAGCCCGGAGGCGCGAGCAATCTCTCCCGCCACTAGCTCCGCGATCAGAGATTTGGCTCCCTGGCCCGCACCGCGAAATTTGAGCACGTACATACCATCATCATCTGCTTCGACGATCGCGGGTAGCGACCCGCCCTCGCGCAAAGGAGTGACATATCTGGTAGCAGTGACTGTTCGCAAGCTGATACTCATGCTATTTTCGATTTGCGATTTGAGATTTTCGATGGGAAATCACTGATTTTTTGACACTCAAGCGGGCTAAAGCCGCTGAGATTCTGCTGACAGATTGGCTTTAGTTATTACCAAAGCCTAATTCTCGCTACGGTGGTCAAACACCGCCTACTCAGTCGGTCAAGTTTTACACCCAACTTACTGGCTACTTTTCTTAGAATATTACTCGAACCGTTTAGATCTGCGTTAATTACAGTTCCATCGGCAGAGCGATACAAGCCACGTTCAATTCGTTTTCCAGATGCTTTCCACTCAGGCGGTTTTTCACGCCAACCTGGGTAGGGAGTCTCCATCAAGAAAACTAGCCTTGGAGCTGTATGCTTCTTCTGTTTCAGTAAACTTGATACCGTGCAAATTGCACAATTGGCTCAGCCGATATTTCAATTTTCCTAACGGCATTTGAACAAACTTCTGATTGTTCAGTTTACCCATATCGGCATTGGACTTAAAACCTTGGTTCCATCCAATTACTAGATTGCCAATCCCATGCTTCAAGCAGTGGGAAACAATCAACTTCGCAGCTTTATTGAGGCCATCGCGCATTTGGTGATTGCGCTTGCGAGTTACGCGGTCTAGCCAGCTATCCCAGTAACCCGTGGGCTTTCCTTCCTTTCGGGTTGCTACCTTTTTGTTCCAGAGCTGATTTATCGCTTTCATAACACGAGCATCAATCAAGAACGAATTTCCCAGCGTGTCCACACAAGCTGCTAAATTGTCAGCAGTTCCCAAATCAATTGATAGCGCTTGGCTAAAATCTAAAGCGTGTTGCTGACATTCTACTTCGTAAGACATCTCCAAGTAGAAAGCACCGTTCTTCGGAAGAATTGTAAATTCTTTAACCTTTGAGTAGTCAATGTTTGACGGCATGGGTAGAAAGAATTCAGAAACCCCAAACCAGCGCCGTACTGTTAAGCCCAGGGAAAATCTCAACTGGTCGCCGACAAGCGCTGGCTTTAATCCACCAGAATTTGGGTAGGCGACTTTAAACAATTTAGAACCTGTTAAATAGCTCGGAGGCTTGGGTCTAAAATGCAATTGACCTTTGCTGTACAGAGCTTTTAACTCTTTGAAGCTTTTGAACGCCTCTGTAACCGACATCAAAGTTTGTTGCATAGGCGTTGAAGGCAGCGACTTAGCAACCATCGACTTGGCGATTGACGGTTCAAAAGATAAGTCAAATTTTCCGGTCAGCAACCTTCCCGTTTTGAAAAAGATTTGGCGAGCAAAATAGACAGCGCTGTTATACAGCTTGCCAGATTGTCGGCAAAGATAAATTAACACTGCCTCAACTTCTTTGGTAGGAGACAGCAATACTTGCTGTACTCCCATCGTTTTTTTGACTTTAGTCACCTCTTTTTCCCGAAATTTAGTTGATTTATTTAGTTTAGGTGAGTATAGTTGATAAGTCAATCCATGACAACAAAACTTTATGTTGCCACTTCCTGAGTACCAGACTCACAACCACCTCAAATTCTTGCTTAATTATCACTTCGTCTTCATCCCCAAACGCCGGAAAAAAGTTCTAGTTGGCAGTGTAGCAACTAAGCTGCGTGAAATATTTTTAGCACTTTCAATCGAGAAAGGTTGGGATATTTTAGCTCTGGAAGTAGCGCCAGATCACGTACACTTATTTGTAGCGGTCAAGCCGATGGATACTCCTGCGTTAGTTGTCAAGGCATTCAAGGGACGTTCTAGTCATAATTTAAGGGCTGAATTTCCAGAATTAAAAAAGCTGCCGTCTTTATGGACGAGCAGCTATTTTGTTACTACCGCAGGCAATATTAGTAGTGAAGTTGTTAGGAAATACATCGAAGATCCGCATCACTCTGCTAATTAAGAAAGACACTCTTGACTGAAGTCCCCCGATTCGCTTCCCACGAGCGGGCTGAAGCCACGCTCGTTTCCCGCATCCCGTATTAATTTTTATGAGGGTTTAGAGTACGGCCTTACTGACAGTTGGATTCTTTATTTTAACTGGGACTGATGTTAAGTAATCTGTTTACTAAACTGATGACTAAAAGGACACAACATTAGTTGTGTCCCTACGGAATTTTGCCAAATCTTGCTTTGAGACAGTCATTAGTCATGAGTTATTAATCAACCAATAACTCATGACTAACCACTAATCAGTTGTACTAACGTGGTCGATTCTCTCTAATTGCCAGAGAATTTGGTTGCCTTCGCGCCGCACCCGCGAAACTACCCAATTTCGCCAAACCCAGTTGTCTCCACGACTGGTGACAGCGCTGGCATTTACATCCATCAAATCAGCCAGTTCAGAACTGGTAATCAAGTAGCCTTTCGTCGCAACCTCGTCGGCGATGTGCAACGTTTCGATCAGATTGCGGAGGTCCTGAACCCTCACCTCGCGGGGCAAGTTCTCCAGGGTATCGGCAGTTGAATCCATCATGGTAGAGTTGGAGATCGGAAGGTCAGAAGTTATGACATAGGATTCTATCGTTTTGTTACCAGTTGCGTCCGTTTCTTCCGAAACAATTGTGTTGTCAAAGCGTAGGGGCGGTGCCTCCGTGTCCGCCCCGGCCTCGTCTCCCGTTGGTTTCTGCTGTTGCAGTTCGGGAGTGAGATTGTGGGAGAAGCTACGGGCGATTTCATCGCATCTGTCGTTGTAGAAGTCGCCGGAGTGGCCGCGGACGTGTTCCCACTTGATTTGCCGGGAATTCAGCTTGTCTAGCAGGTGCCAGAGGTCTTGGTTGACAACATCTTTGCCCGTTGAGGTTTTCCAGCCTTTATTTTTCCAGCCTTGAATCCATTTGGTGATGCCGTTTTTAACGTATTCACTGTCGGTGTAAACGGTGACAGGTTCGGTTTGACCGGAATTGGCAAAAAATTCCAGCGCAGCGACGGCAGCTTGCATTTCCATGCGGTTGTTAGTGGTTTGGGGGTCTGCACCTCCGAGTTCGTGACACTTGCCGTCGGCGAAACAAACTACTGCACCCCAGCCGCCTGGGCCTGGGTTGCCGGAACAAGCGCCGTCTGTGTACAAGCTTTTGATTTTGGGAGTTGTCATGAGCGAATTAATGTGTAATTTACAGGTAAGTTGTTTGCAAGTGCGATAATTAAGGCAATTGAGATAGTTTTACTTAGTGCTATGAAAAATGCCAACTTAAAGATTAAAAAGGTTGCGCTATTTATTTGTCCCTTTTCTTTGTTAATTTTTAATACTTTCGCGCAAGCACAGCCGCTAGTGCCTGCTGCTGACGGTACGGGTACTGTTGTCACCCCGATCGGCAACCGTTATGATATCAACGGCGGCAGTTTGTCGGGAGACGGCGCGAATCTTTTTCACAGTTTTGGGCAGTTTGGCTTGAATCAAGGTCAAATTGCTAATTTTCTGACTAATTCGGCTATTCAAAATATATTAGCTCGAATTGCTGGCGGGGACGCTTCGCTAATTAACGGTTTAATTACTGTCACGGGCGGCAATTCTAATCTTTTTCTAATTAATCCTGCGGGGATTGTGTTTGGCCCGAACGCGAGTTTGAATGTGCCGGCGGCTTTCACTGCAACTACTGCTACTGGTGTCGGTTTTGGTTCAAATTGGTTTAATGCTGCGGGTACAAATAATTTTAGCGCCTTGGTGGGTACGCCAAATGCTTTTTATTTTGGTGCGGGTGTACCGGGAAGTATTGTTAATGCTGGCAATTTAGCGGTGACTCCGGGGCAAAATTTGGCTTTGCTTGGCGGTACGGTTGTTAGTACCGGGCAGTTGTCGGCTGCGGGCGGGCAAATTACTGTTGCTGCTGTTGGGGGAGACCAGATTCTCCGCATTAGTCAACCGGGGCATTTGTTGAGTTTGGAAATAGCAACGGGCGGAAATTTTGGTAATTCTCCACAGACTTTGAATCCTGTTTCTTTGCCGCAGTTGCTGACAGGTACGGGTCAAAATCAGGCGGCGGGTGTTGCGGTTGCGGATGACGGTTCTGTGCGGCTTGTGGGTTCTGGTTTGCAGGTGAATTCTGGGGATGTGGCGATTGCTGCTAATGTGTCTGGGCTGCCGCAGTTGAATGCGGGAAGTGCGAATTTATGGGCTGCGGAAAATCTCACGTTAGCGGGCGCTAGGCTGCAAACTACGGGGGATTTGAGTTTGCTGGGTGGGGATGCGGTGCGGGTCAGGGACAGCGCCCAGAATCCTTTTTTGGCGCAGGCTGGGGGGAATTTATACATTCAAGGATCTCGCACTATTGATATTCTCACTCAAAATGCGATCGGCGGCTTATCTCTTCCCCCGCAATTCCAAAGCGGCGGCAATTTGAGTTTGGTTAGCAACGGCATTATTTCGGGGGATGCTCACTTTGTTTCTGGTGGCAATTTTTCGATTCGCAATTTGTCGGGAATGCCGGGAAACTTTGTCAGTTTATTTGACCCGATTATCAGTTCGGAAGGAGATGTTTTCTTTGGAGATTATACCGGAGTTTCGCTGAAAGTCGAGGCGAGGGGGAGCATTGTTGCCGAGGAGATTACAATTACCGGCCCCGATATTGCATTGGGTAGGGAAAATGTGAGTGGTGATCCAGATATTGCTATTTTAACCAGTAGTCCGGCCTTAATTCTGCGGGCTGGAGTGCAAAATTTGGCAAATTCTCCTAATGTTCCTAATTCTCCTACGGATACTCCGGGTGATAATGAACAACCTAATCCTTTAGGTGACGATGCAATATTTACTCCTGGGTCTATTTTATCGAATAATTTGATTTCTGTTGAAAATATTTCGGCCGGCGGGCCGGTGATATTGTCAGCGCCGGGAACTATCGCAACTAGAGATATTAATGGCGGTCAAATTAATCTCGAAAGCAGGGAAGGGCCAGTGGTAGTTGGGGGCAGATTAACGTCTAGTTCGACAATTAATATTCAAGCTAATGACAATATTATATTGACAAGTGACATTTCTCGTGCTGATATCAACGGCAGTATTAGTCTGAATACTGTTCGAGGCAATATAGTAACAGGGTCGATCGATACTGGGACTTCCGGGGCGATCGTACTCAGAGCTTTTGGCAATGTGAATTTTGGGACTTTGCAGGGGTCTAATGTTGATATTACCAGTAACTCCGGTGAATTGGGAGTTTTGACTGATGCCAATACCATTGTGCCTAATACTACACCAGTCAATATCACAGCAACTGAGAATATCAATTTGACAGCTTTGAGGGACTTAACGGTAGGCAATCTCACCGCTGCGACTGTCAATGCTAGCAGCAATGGGAGTGTTAATACGGGGGCGATCGCTACTTCTGGAGATGTCAGACTTTTAGCAGGACAGCAAATTACAGCAGGGACAATTAATGTAAATCCTACCACCAGCACAGACGGAAGCAATCGCATTCCTACAGTAAATTTGAATGCCCAAACTAATATTAGAGTTCTATCGATCGATGCTGGCACTGGCACTATTGATTTGAGAGCATCCAGCGACTTAAATGCAGTGAATTTGCTAGGAGGAGCAGTTGAGGTCAATAGCGATGGGGGAAAAATTGCGATCGGCAATACTACATCCCTTGGGAACATTAATGTAACAGCTTTAGGCGATATAACTTCCGGAAATTTGCAGGGAGTGGGAGTGAATGTCAATAGTAACTCTGGAACAATTCAAACTGCAAATACCACAGCCACTGGGAATATTAATCTAACAGCTTCTGGCAATGTAAGTTCCGGAAATTTGCAGGGAGAGAGAGTGAATGTCAATAGCACTAGCGGGAATCTGCAAATGACCAACATCACTGCAACAGAAAATATCACTTTCAGAGCGTTAGACAATGTGAATACGGGGAATTTGCAGGGAGTCGCTGTTGATGTTAATAGCAGTAGGGGAAGTGTCAGCACTGGCAATATAAATGCTGCGGAAATTGTGAGTATTTTAGCCGCAAACGAAATCACAATTGGGCGAATAAATGTTAATCCTGTTGTTAGGGTCGATCGCACTTCTAGAGTAAATCTTAACGCTCAAAATGATATCAGCGTTGCATCCATAAATGCTCCGGGCGGTAATGTTGAGATCGCAACTCCGG
The DNA here is from genome assembly GCF_036705145.1 of Microcoleus sp. B5-D4. Classification (NCBI taxonomy): domain Bacteria; kingdom Bacillati; phylum Cyanobacteriota; class Cyanophyceae; order Oscillatoriales; family Microcoleaceae; genus Microcoleus; species Microcoleus sp. B5-D4. The sequence goes on from NZ_JAUBTV010000048.1 coordinate 17,103, forward strand.
GTTTAGTTCAAGTGACGGGTACTTTTGACCAAAACGGCACTCCTGTTAGCGTCTCGACTCTTGGCGACACTCAACCCGGTACAGTTACGATCCGCCACGGCGGCGGCGATGTCAATCCGCCGATACCTTTTGCGGTGGGAGATGCGACGACTAATGGTACTGCTGGGGCGATCGCCAGCAATGCTTTAGGTACGATTACTCAGGGACAATCGTTCATAAATTCTTACACTCAAGGCAATAGTGCGATCGTCACTACCAATCAACCCACCATCAACGATCC
>NZ_JAUBTV010000048.1:17482-58086 GCF_036705145.1 Microcoleus sp. B5-D4
ACCTACTCCACCTACTCCACCTACTCCACCTACTCCACCTACTCCACCTACTCCACCTACTCCACCTACTCCACCTACTCCACCTAATCGCAATAACTCAAATTCCCCCCCAATATTACCAAGGGATAGATCGCGATTTGATAGAGGGCGATCGTTTTTTTTCGATCCCAACCAACCCTTTAGTCGCGAACAGCGGCAGAACCAAAACAGAATATCGCGAGATATAGGAAAACCCAGAGAAAGGATGCCGCCCGAAAGAATGCAATTTCCCAGGGGAATGAGAAATTTCATCGATTCAAAAATCAGAGATTCTGTTATTCAGTCAGCATTTCGCGGCGACATCGGCAGGAATTTGGAGGCAGGCCAAATATCGGCAGCTTTGTCTATGCTGGACAAATCTTTCAGCCAAGAATTCGGGGAATATTTCGGCCTCAACATTAGCAACGAGTTGGTATCCCCAGAGGAAATTCAAAAAAACTTAGCATCGGTGGGCGCACAAACCGGCACGAAACCCAGCTTAATTTATCTGTTCTCGCAGCCCGAAGAATTAAATTTAATGCTGATCACTTCTTGCGGTGAAGTGGTTCACAAAAGTGTGCCGTCAGCGAACCGACAAGAACTTCTGAAAGTTGTAAATGAGTTCAGGGGTGAGATTACCAAACCGGGGGTGCGGGCTACTACGAGTTATCTACCATCTTCCCAACAGCTTTATAAGTGGATGATTGGGCCTTTAGAGGACAGTTTGACAAAGTGCGAAACTGATACTATTTCCTTTGTTGTCGATCGAGGTTTGAGAGGTATGCCCTTTGCTGCTTTGCACGACGGACAGCAATTTTTGGTGGAAAAGTACAATCTCAGCCTGATGCCCAGCATTAATTTAACAGATACCCGCTACGTCGATCTCAGAAATTCTCAAGTTTTAGCAATGGGTGCCTCGGAATTTTCCGAGTTGAATCCTTTGCCGGCAGTTCCTGCTGAAATAGCGGCTATTTCTAGAGAGTGGCCGGGAGTTAGTTTTCTAAATGAGGGTTTCACTTTGGAGAATTTGAAGCGACAGCATCAAAGCCGACCTTTTGGCATTATTCACTTAGCTACTCACGGCGAATTTCGACCTGGAGTACCGAATAATTCTTTTATTCAGTTGTGGAATAGTCGGCTGCGACTGGATCAATTACGGGATTTGAGATTGAATGATCCGCAGGTGAATATGTTAGTTTTAAGTGCTTGTCGGACTGCGGTGGGAGATGCACAGGCCGAGTTGGGTTTTGGGGGTTTGGCGCTGCAAGCCGGGGTGCAAACGGCTTTGGGAAGTTTGTGGTACGTGAGTGATGAAGGTACTTTGGGATTGATGAGTGAGTTTTACCAGCAGTTGAAGACGGCGCGAATTAAGGGGGCGGCCCTGCGACAAGCGCAAATTGCGATGTTGCGGGGAGATGTGCGTTTGGAGGGCGGCCGATTGCGGGGTTTGAGTCGGGGTGAGGGGGTGGAGTTGCCGGCTTCGCTGCAAGGGTTTGCGGATTTAAAGTTGTCGCATCCTTATTATTGGTCTGCTTTTGTGATGATTGGGAGTCCTTGGTAATTGGTGATTAGTGATTAGTGATTTGTTATTAGTGGGATATCAATGATTTTTTAAAAGGTCAGGAATATTTAGAACGGGAGGTTTCTCCTCACTTCGCTTTTTTGTCGCCCTCTGAGATTATGGGATTTTTGGAAACGCAAAAAGATGTGGGGGAAACGTCGATGATTCGAGGTTTTAGGCAATGGGTGAGGAGTCAAATTCAGTCAGGGGAATGAAAGGGATATTTATCTGTATGAAAACTAAAATTTTTTTTAGCTATAAATTCAAAAGAATACGCAGTCTTTCTTCTACCATCATTAATGTTGTGGGAGAAACTGTACCCCACAGTTCAAAAAATCTTTCTATACTGATCGATCGCACATCTTCACATTTAATGAAACTTCGCTGTCTAAGTCCTCCTTCTGGGGGGTTAACTTCGACGTGCCAGGGAATTCCTTTATCTTTCGATGTGACTGGTAGTACGACAACTAATCCCGAAGCACCCTGATTGAATAAATCTACAGATGTCACTAGACAGGGACGCTTGCCAGCTTGCTCTCTTCCTCGTGTTGGGTTCAAGTCAATCAGCCATATATCACCCCGTGATGGTTTGGCGGATGTCATTCTAAACCATCCTCTAAAGTGATATCCCAAGCTTCCCGTTCTTCAAGTTCTTCTTTCCAAGCTTCTGGGCGATCGCGTAAGGCAAGATAAGCTTGGTTGGCTGCTGCTAAAAACTGTTGTCTTCGGTATTGTTCTATTGCTTGTTCGAGAACTGTTTCGATTGGTTTTCCTGAGAGTGCAGAGATTTCTGCGAGGGTTTGATAAGATGTATTGCTAATTGTAACTGTAGAAGTTTGATCCATGTTACTTTTTTACTTATCTCGACTTTACGCAACTATTATAGCTTAAAAGCTTGGGGTCGCACAGGCGAGACGCCCGCGATCGCACAGGCGCACAGGCGGGATGCCCGTGCCACGAAAAAAACGCCTATATATCACAGTTAATCGACATCTAAATGCAGTTTGAGAGCAGCATTTACCAACTGCATGATTTCTTCACTCAAACTTCCCACTACATCGCTGCTAATTCGCTGTTTAGAACTTGTCCGTCCTTGCTGTGCTTGTACTTTAGAAGGTTTGGATAAACCGCTATCCTCTGGATTTAGTAGGATATCGAAAGGGGAGACACGGGTTACATTAGAGGTAATTGGTAGAATTGTAACTGTATTGGCAGCACGGTTATTAGCGTCATTGCTCACCACTAATACTGGACGGCGTTTATCTATCTCAGAACCAATCGTAGGACTGAGATTAGCGTAGTAAATTTCACCACGTTTCATCTGTCAATCCATCGGCAACTGTTAGATCCCAAGCGGAGTCTACTTCGCTAGATGCTTGTCGGTAAGCAGATTCTAGTTCTTGATTCCGCAACAATTCTAAAGCTACTTCAATTACTTGGGAAGGGGATTGGCATCCTTTAGCAATTTTGTAGCTTTCAATAAACTGTAGTAGCGATTGTGATAGGGAAATTGATATTTTTTCAGCTTGCATTATCTTAGCAATTGGTAATTACAAAGATTTTTATTTAATTCTAGCACAAGCAATAAACGGGAGTAAATTCTACTTATAGGGCGATCGCTCTTTTTGAACCGATCTATTGCACAGGCGGGACGCCCGTGCCACGATGGAGGCGGATGGATGAAAGGGCGATAGTCAAATATTCGAGCTTTTGAGAAGCAAATCGGGTTTTCTATGCCAAGTATTCAGCTCTTCTCCATCTATTACACCATTTTTTAGCCGATACACACCATAAATTTCTAGGCGTCCAGGCCATTCATTATGATTTCCACCAATCAATTGACGTTCTCCTAATACTGTCCAAATAATATCTAAATTATTTTCACTTAGAAAGTTAACCAGTTGATTTTTGGAGATTAAAAAGTTGTCGGGAGACAGTTCATCTAAAGGATTAAATGCAACAACTTCATTATTTGAATTCCTAAATTTAAAATATTCTCCTGACCATCTTAATTCCATCTTCTTCATTAGCCAAGCCGAAGGAATTAAAGCATATATTGTTTCATCAGTTGAACAATCAAAACTACTACTAAAAGAATATTGTGTTGTTGTTACAACGACTGGATAAGGTAAGTCTCCGTGTGTAATATTTGTGTCAGACTCCCAATAATTATCTGCATTCCATGTATGATAGGGTAAACCCCAAGAAAATTCGCCAATAAATATATCAGAAATTATTCCAGATTCTGGCATCCGTTTCCCTTCAAAATTTTTATCTTTTAACCATTGGTAGGTTTCTTCCATATTTTCACAACGCACAATATAGCTTCGTATCAGATACGACATTTCTCGTTGAGAAGTTTCATATTTTTCTTCTTCTAAAGGTTCTTTTTCGGCCCAACCATAATGACCTTCTAGAGTTAACCAAACTGTTCGATCGTTAGGATTAGTTAATTCAATGAGTTGACATGGATCTGGACAGTCATCTTGTTGTTTTATCCAGTCTATCTGTCCTTGTCGAGCAACTTCGTTAAATGTATAGTCAATAGGTTTTAACCAATTTTTTTTATTATTCTGTTGAGATTCAGGAATTTGTTTTAACAAAAAGGATGGATCGATATCTCGGATTCCAATCTGCCAAGTTCCTTCATAAACAGATGATGCAGATTCTTCCTCCAACCCAGAAGAAACTGTAAACTCTAAATTATCTGCCATGCAACCAAGAAATTCATGAAGGGCAATCCATTGGTATTTCTTACCAATTCGTTCTGGTTTATCTGCAGCACGACCATGACTACCACAACGCCTATCAAACCAACCGAACTTCTCAATTGTCCATCCTAATTCAAGGACTCGCTTAACAATCCAGCGTTTGGCAATAGAAGTATCGAACCGATATTCATCTTCTCTTGGATTTTCTAAAAATGGTACAACATACTTTTCAAAAAATTCTGTTTTTTCCTGGTCAATAGTGCTCAAAAAAGATTCTTTCCCAGATGTAATAGCTTCCTTTAATTCTTCGTCTGTAAACTCTTCTTCAAAAGATTCTATACGACTTTCAGGCTCTAGTTGTTTATACAAATCTACATTCTCGGATATTGTTTTATATTCTTCCCAGGCTTGTTTCTGTGTAGTTGTAAGAGAGTCTATAAATTGCTCCTCTCTTTTTTAGTGGGTTCTTTTGGCTCTCCTAATATACAGGAAGACCAGTAACGAGTACGAGATTCTATAACATACCGAGAAAAATCGCCTCCACCAAAATAGTGCATAACTGATGTGTATAGACGATCAAGGCTCCATTTAGGATCGTCTTTAAAACTCTTAAATTTAGTTTTCTTTGAAACACTTCTTAGCTGAGATATAATTAAATAATTTGAATCCCATGACTTAAATAATAAAAGTAATAGTAATAAAGGTAGATTGATGTCAAAATCAAGCTTTATTAATTCAATATATAGTTTTAATTCTTCTTCTGTTGGTAGATCGAGATTCCAATCACTTTTATAAGGGGGATGAGTTTTATCAATATCTACTTGGTCTGATAAAGTACCCAGATGATTAGCTACTTCAATAACACCACGAGCATAATCACGCAAAAGTATATGTACTGGTGGTGTACCTTCTTTAAATACCCATTCATAGATTTTGTTGGCAAGTCCTCCTATTTTTTCAGCATCATTGCTAACCATTGCGACTCCATAAGCAACAGCATAGAGACGTTCTAATACATAAATATCATCAACTTCTAAAAACTGCTCGATAACTTTGACTAAAACTTGAGGTTTTGGATGTAGCATTGAAACAAGAGCTTTTGTTGCACGATCGCGAAGAAAACGATGAGATGTTGTTAAAAACCATGTCAAAGCAATTGCACAAAGTTCGATGGATTCATCTGAGATATGGTCTTTTTCGGCTTCCCATGCCCATTCAAGTAAACGATCGACTGCCCCTTTTTTTTCATACTGATCGAATAAATAAATTGACCAAATTTCATCGCGATCTGGCATTCTGAGATTTATGAGATGACGATGAAGAGATTTTGCATTTAAAGGATGTTCAGGATCGGTAGCTACTGTCAATAGTACATTATAAACTTTTTCTTCGTTTCCTGCTTCTTGGAATATTTCATCAAGATAATCTTTGGTTTTTTGAGTAATTTTAGTGGGATTACGCCAAATAAGACTTTGTAAAAATGGATGTTCAAACCACCATAATCTAATTGATGTTAATTCCATTACTTCTTTTCCAAGTAGTTCAGGAATTTGAATAAATAAAGCTTCCAGTAAACCACTTATACTCTGTGTATTCCATCTAGCTGCTACTAACCGACCTAGCGGTTTATTTTCATCAAAAGATGTAGTTGGATTATCTTTATCTAGGTGGTTTGTCAGCAAATAACGGACTATTAAATGATCGCTAAATTTTTCATAGGGAAATTTAATAATATCAACCCTGTGATTTTGTTCTTCATATTCGTTTTCTGAGGGACGATAAATTAAATCTTCTGATAGTAGGCCCTCAGCAAGCAGGTTATAAAATAAAGTCTGTGAAAACTCTCTATTAGGCAAACAAGAATTAACAATATTTTTGGCTTCTTTTCTTTCTATCCAAGGCTGTTCTTTTTCTGCCATCTTACAGGCTAAAGAATGTACTGATTTTCGTACTAAATTGTCTTGATAATCATAATCAATTCGTTCACATAAGACCTCGTTAATTGAATCTATAAATAGATTTAAAACATCAGTAATGCCGTTAATTCCTTTAGGTATTCGTGTTAATTTACGCTTTTTAATCCCTTGACAAAGTGTTTTTAAAAAAAGTGGGTTAGAAAACTCTGGAACTAACAAAGGAACGTTAGGCTGTTCAATACCATAATAATTGAAAATTTTTTTTGTAGCACTATATTCATGGTTGGCAAATCCATGATGTTCAACTTTAACTAACTTTTCTTCTGGAACCAGGTTTTGTGGTATTGTTGCTTTCTCGTATGAAGTACGACAGCTTACTGCAATAGTAATGCGTGGATACTTATGCAAAACAGCTAATATACCTGCTAGTTCCTTTTTCCATAAACCTTTATCATCACTCTCATTAAGAGCATCAATCAAAATCATTGCATGACTACCACAAGCTTGTGCAGCAGCATCTAATGCGCCTAAAAACTCGTCACGCTGACAAGAAAGGTGCAATCTCTGCATTATTTGAATCCAAGGGTTGCCTTGACAAAAGTGCTGACCCAGTAAAATTATGGTTGGAAGTGAGTTATCCAAACGATGTTTAGCTATATCACAGAAGAGATGAGTTTTACCTGTTCCAGCTTCACCCGTAAGTAGAAGTGCGCCTTGATTACACGCAGCAGTAATATCACTGATGGCAAACTCGTAAATTTCTATTCCTATTTCTTTTACTTTTGAAATTTTATAACGAACTGTTTGTAATAAGTCTTCAATTGAACGATTAATGTCTCTATTTTCTATTTGTTCTCCTTGCTGTTCGTTATGAGATGGATTCACTTGCCAAATTTGTGTGTAACTATCATATTGCCAAACTTTTTTTGACAAACAAGCAATTGAATCAAAATCAATTGGTGACAATGCCTGTCTATCAGATGCTTTTTTCAATGCAGTGATGAGTAAGTTGACATCTTTACTCAGATCGTTTAAAGAGTTAGCTACCTTAGGAACTTTCTTCTGTAAGTCTTCTGATGGCTTCTTGGCATCTTTCCACTTTCGACAAAGCTGACTGTATAAGTTATCAATGCGGTCAAAGAAAATATCTGTTCTAGCAAGTCCTTCAAATATTTGAGCTTCTGGTAAATAAACATGAATTTCTGGTGTGTATCGTGGGCCAGCATTTTCTTTAACTTCTTGAAAACGCTGAATCATCCATTCATTAGTTAGTTCTTGTTTATTAAACCAAAAATAGGCACGACCAGCATACTGAGGTTGTGGGCGAGAAAGCCTTTCAAGAATTTCTGATTCTCCCCAATAGACAAACTGAACAGTCATATGACGTTCTTTAGCCCATCCTTCCCATGTTTGAACACGCTCATCCCAGCGATCCATTTGGGATTTTTCTCCGTCCTTGCGTCCTTCAGTACGGTTAATGGGCAAACAGACTATATATTCAATTAAATTTGGATGTTTATCCAAGGCCGCTTTAACGGATTTATCAATTTGTACCCATTGGCTATCTCCCAATTTATCAGGAAAATATTTTGTTTGCCAAGCCTTCTCATTTCCATTAGGTAATCGCCAGTAACATTCAACACCAGCATCTCCTCCAGCACCCGATTTGCGACGAAAAATAGAGTCTTTTGGTACTTCCTCAAATGATGCAAGTTGACAGCATAGTTCTTCAAATCCTTCATGTTGACTACCTTTGTGAGTGCGAATGTCTTTGAAATCGATTTTAGTCATTACTAATACTCTCCTAGACAAAACTAACGTTCTACTTAGCTAACCTCGGATTCACGGACAGGCTTATATTTTATTCATCTGCCAGATCGAGTACATAAAAATGACTGCTGAGTAATGACTAATGACTGCTGACTAAAGCCTGCCGCTGAGCCTCCAACAATTCCTGAATCCCGGTTTCTGCCAAATCCAAAATTTGATTTAACTGACTCCGACTAAAACTTCCTTCTTCCGCAGTTCCCTGAACTTCGATGATGTTCAAATCTCCATTCATTACCACATTACAATCAATTTCTGCCGCCACATCTTCAAGATAATTCAAATCTAAAAATGGCTCGCCTTCCAAAAGCCCCACAGACACCGCCGCTACTTGACGAATAATGGGCGATCGCACCAAATCACCTTTTTGCACCAACTTATTCAAAGCATCAGCCACAGCCACAAACCCGCCAGTAATTGAAGTCGTGCGAGTCCCAGCGTCCGCTTGCAAAACATCCGCATCCACAAGTATCGTGCGTTCTCCCAAGAGTTGCATATCCAAGCACGATCGCAAACTGCGCCCAATCAACCGCTGAATCTCTTGAGTCCGTCCCGATAATTTCATAAATTCCCGCTCTTGTCGCTGCGGCGTAGAACCCGGCAACATTCGGTATTCCGCTGTCAGCCAACCTTGTCCGGTATTCTCCAAAAATCTAGGCACTCCCGGCTTGATTGTAACGCTGCAAAGTACCTGAGTATCGCCACTTTTCGCCAGTACGGAACCGCTAGCAAATTTGGTAAACTGTCGATCGAAACTAATCGGACGAAGTTGATTTGGTTGTCTGCCATCTGGACGCTGGAAAGACATAATATTTAGGTGATTGGTAATGGGTAATTAGGCATTAAAACTTTAAAAATTGGTATTAATCTTCCGGTTTTTTTGCTCCGGTAAATATGCAGTCATTCAATCTAAAATCTAAAATCTAAAATCTTATGCCGATTGGCCCTTAGCCTCGATTAATTTGAGAATATCCTGCTGGACTTGTTGTGGAGATTGGTTGCCATCAACAGTTAACAGTTTGTTGCGGTATTCGTAATACTCTAAAAGAGGAATAGTGCGTTCGTGGAACAAATCCAGCCGACGCTGTAATATTTCAGGATGGTCATCCGATCGATCGCGCTCGATCGACCTACTCAGCAAAACCTCGATCGGCACTTTCAACAAAATCGCCCAATCTAGCTGCTGAGCCAAATCGTCCAACAAAAAATCCAACTCCTCAGCTTGAAAAGCCGTTCGCGGATAGCCCTCCAGCACCCAGCCATTAAAGACATCCCACAGCAGCAGCCGGCGGCGAAAGAATTCAATCATAGTTGCGTCGGGAACTAATTCCCCTCTTTCGACATAAGACACCGCCAGCTTGCCTAAATCTGTATCTTCTGCGATCGCCTCCCGTAGAATGTCCCCCACAGCCAGCAAAGGAAGGCTCAAATTGCTGCACAGTAGTTCAGCCTGAGTTCCCTTTCCCGCTCCTGGCCCTCCCAGAATCACCACTCTCACAGTCCCTGCTCCTAGTGCCGCGACATTCAAATTTTACGCGATGTGTGTACTTTTTCTTCACAGTCCTGGACTTCCCAAGACTCTCATCGCCTTGCTTTTTCACCCTCTAACTCTCTAACTGGGGCGATCCCCGCCGTATTTTGGTAAAAAACCCCGTTTCTCCCTAAGTGCTAATTGAGTTCAAAAATCCCACAAACGACTGCGAATGCCACTGCAGCGAGCTTTTGACAACTTGTATATATAGTGTTTGATCCGATGTGCACTCGGCCCAGTACACTATATATTGTCAAGCAGGCTTCAGCCACGCCAAGGTCGGAGCTGCACTCAAGACTTAGTTGCTGATTAAATATTGCCCTATGGTTGCTCAGTTACAAACCCCTAAACTCAATTTAACCCACAGCTTGCCCTACACAGTTCAAGGGCTGGTGCAAGTTTTTACAGGCCCGCACCGCTGCTTTTTTACCAGTGTCATGGCTCAGGCCCTCAGAATTGCAGGACAGGGAGCTCCGGTGCTGGCGGTGCAGTTCCTCAAAGGGGGAATTAATCAAGGGCACCAGCATCCGGTGCGACTGGGGCAAAATTTAGATTGGATGCGCTGCGATTTGTCACGCTGCATTGAGAATGCCGATTTAGATGAGCTGGAGACGCGATCGATCGAACAATTGTGGCAGTATGTTCAAAATGCGGTGCGCGAAGGTCGTTATGCCTTAGTTATTCTCGATGAATTGAGTTTAGCGGTTAATTTGGGCTTGATTCCCGAAGCAGAAGTGGTGGCATTGATTGACAACAAGCCGCATCATTTGGATATGATTTTTACTGGGCCATCCATGCCCCAAAGAATTTTGGATGTTGCCGACCAAATTACTGAAATTCGCCGCAGTTAAGGACAATGATTCAAGTTGCGATCGCCTGTTTAGGAATGAGAATTAAATAACTTCCACTCTTGAAAGTGGGATGGGCGCCCCGCCGGTCCAAAAGGGCGGGGCGGGACGCCCATCCCACAATCACAATTAAAATTGTAAGTTATTTAATTCGCGATCCTTAGCGATCGCATTTTTTATGTAAAAAAACAGTATCTAAAAAAAGAGGCGATCGCTTAGCTCAAAGAGCGATCGCACGCTGATCAATTTACCAGCGACGTTACGCTTGAACTACCGGATCGAAGACAACACTCAATCGATCTGCCGGCACCATCCGCTTGAGAATTTTCAAGTGACCGTCTGCATCAGACCAACTGCGAAACTCACCCACAACCACCTTTTCCACATTTGGAAGCGAGCGAACTATAGTCCACGGCTTGAGACGTTTTTCTTGCAACATACTAGATAAATCTCCTTGGTAAATTGGAGCCAACGCCAGTCCCCATCTTTGGCCACGGCCGAGGACTGGCTTTTGACTTTGCAAACTTGCCCTTCTCTAAGAACATAGCACAAAAAAAAGGGTTTGGGATTATATCTTATTTTTCGCTTTTTTTAGAGCTATTTTCTACATAACAAATGATTAAACTCAAAACTTGTTAACTCTTTAATTCGCAACTCAAAACTATTTCATGACTAACACTTCGACTTCGCTTGGGGTGCAGTCTGACTAATAAATTCTGCCTTCTACCTTCTACCTTCCTTTTACTGAGATATTGCACCATTCTCAATAAGTTTTTTATGAACAGGCTTTTCGGCCTGTTCCACAAAGAGTGAATTTTCTTGTGGAACAGGCCGAAAAGCCTGTTAAGCGAGAATAGTGCAAGATGTGAGTTTTACAAATCCCGCCGCGACAGCAGAAACCAGATCCCACCTAAACCCAAAACACCGCACAAAACCCCGCCTTCCCACCCAAAAACAGTCCCCCCCGGCAAATGTCCCGGCTTTGCTTTAGAAGTAAAATTCAGCTCAGAATAGTATACCCACTGGCTGTTAACCCGCCAGCCCACTCGATCGCCAAACTTCTCCCAAACTGTAGCATCATAAACACCAGGCTTTCCCCCCAACTTGAGCCACAAACCCTTTTGCACAGAAAAACCGAATCTGCGGTGACTGTGCCGCACCCAAAGTCGATCGATAGTCTGCAAATCCTTAGCTGGAAACTTCCTAATATCTTCCTCACTCAAATAACCCCGTGAATTTTGCTGCATCACCTCCAGCATTTTCACAGAAGTTTCCTCATCAGCACCACGCCAATTTTTAGCAGCCAGCAGCCTTTCCAAGTGAGAATAATCAATACCTTTTTCGGACTCTAAATTCACAGAAATTAGCGGAGTCTCAGTCACAGGTTGAGTCGGAACCGAAGGACTAACAACAGTTGCCTGCTGCGACTTTTCCAGCACGGGCACAACAACAACAGGAGGTTTTAAAGCATCCAAAACTTCCACAGCCGATTTGTAGCGATCTTTAACATATTCCTGAATCAACTTATCCAAAACCTGACCTAAATCGTCGCTAATTTGTGTTCCTTTTGGCAAAGCCTCCCTCCAAAGCCATCGGCCTTCAAGCGGATCGTAAAGGTCATCGTGAATGTCCCCGTAGATATCCAGATAAGGCATAACAGAAGTCAGCAAGCGAATGCAAGTCACCCCCAAACTATAAAGGTCGCTAGCAGGAACAGCCCTACCGTGACGCTGTTCTAGAGCCGCGTAGCCGGGAGTTCCCAACTTCGTTCCAGTTTTGGTCGGAGCAGCAGCTACTACCTGTTTAGAAACCCCAAAATCTATCAGCACTAACTTACGATCGCGAGCTCGGCGGATCACATTCTCAGGCTTAATATCGCGGTGAATCACATTTCGGTCATGAACAAACTTCAATAAAGGCAACAAATCTAACAGCAGTTCGCAAGTTTTAATTTCGCTATAAGCACCGTACTTATCTAACTCATCCTTTAAATTATTGCCATCAATAAACTCTTGCACTAAATACAATCGCCCATCTTCCTCAAAATAAGAAATTAACTGAGGAATTTGCGGGTGCTTCAGTTCGTATAACCGCCTTGCCTCTTGTTCAAACAGTCGAACATATTTTTTAAAATGACCGGGCTTCCGTTGAAACTCTTGAGGAGGTGACAACTGTTTTATCACGCACAATTCCTCAAATTTGCCATGATTAACAGCTCGGAAAGTCCTACCAAATCCCCCATCGCGCAGCGGTTCAGTTGCTGCATAAAGGTCTTTTAGCAGCAGCTTTGAACCACAATTAAGACAATACTTTGTGCCTGGTGGGTTCTGACGCTTGTCTCTTGGGCAATCGAGATTAAGGCAGTATGTCATATATTAAAAAAATGCGAACAAAATTAGTAGGAAGGGTTTTATATTATTCAAGAGTCCGATCGCGAGCTGGTTTTTGTAGAGGCGATACCTCGAACCTTACGGAGGCGGCAGCCACCTTCGCCATCAGAGGAGGCGCTCTCGCCAGACTGCCCCTGAGCAAGTATAACTCTCTTGAGGGTTTGACCTCAAACTCGAAGTCCTCATCTAACCTTAGACTCCGCTCCGTGCAATACATTTGATTTAGCGGTCAAAGAGCCACCAGATCAAACAGAAATAGTAATTTATTACCAGCCCCGTGAGTTCTGCAACGCCAAAAAAACTGAGGATTCCGCCTGAGATATAATTTTATTGCCAGAGAGAAGCACACTAACGGGAGCCACAGCTTCCGTCAAGTTCGATCGACCTTAATATTTTACCCGTAAAATATTTAACTTAACCAGGCATAATTAACAATCCAAAAATCCCCAACAAACGCACGTTAAAATAAAGACTAGCTTCCGCGATCGCCATCCGATCTCGATCAGACACTTAGCCAGTTTTCCCTGTTTCCTTTTTTCAGCTATTACCAGTTACATCTAATTCGATCGGTCTACTTAATTAGGAACCGCTAGTGACACCAAAACTACTGCCCTCTCCAACTCCCAACTCCCGCAAAAAATCACCAAAAGTACCTTGGTTCGAGCGGTTCATGGCACTGGTCGCCCTAGGAAATTTAAGCCTAGTAATATTTGACATAACTTACGTGCCCGGTCGAGATTTCTACCTCCGGCAACTGCCAGTTCTAACTCAAGTATACGACCCATTTAAAGGAATTAAACCCCACCGAGACACCCAGCAATATCTGGAAACCTTAGAAGAATTAAAAATTCAAGTAGTGCAAACAGGGTTGCCCTCTCCCCAAGTAGCAGCCAAATTGCAGGAAATAAACAATCTGAGCGCGAAAATGATCGACGAAGATCCCTTTCGAGTAGCATCAAAAAGTGGCACCCTAGAAAAAATAAAAGACCGGATGCGCGATCGCGTCCCCAATCCGCAAGACTCCGCTAAACAATCATTCCAAGCATTCTGGAGCCAAGACTATTTAAACAAACAAGGTTGGCAAACAGAAATCAAGTGGTTTGACTCCAAAATCAAGCCATTAATCGCCACCAACTATTACCGCGAGATTGGAGAAAACGGCGAATTTACCGATAACTTCTGGCTAATCGACCTGCCATTTATTGCCATATTCGCGATCGAATTTCTAGCCCGTACCTACTGGATCACCCGCCGCCACCGCAGCGTCACTTGGCGAGCAGCCATGCTCTGGCGATGGTACGACATCTTCATGCTGCTCCCATTCTGGCGCCTGTTGCGAGTATTACCCGTCACAATTCGCATCCACCAAGCCAAAATGCCGGATCTCCAACCCATACGCGCCCAAATCAGCCGAGGTTTCGTCGCCAACTTCGCTCAAGAATTGACCGAAGTTGTAGTAATTCAACTCATCAACCAGATGCAACAATCAATCACCACAGGCGAACTCGCTCGTCAACTCTTTAAATCCCCAAAACAGCGCTATCTAGACATCAACAATATCAATGAAATAGAAGCGATCGCCACCCATCTCGTCCAAATAACCGTCTACAAAGTCCTCCCCCAACTCCAGCCAGACCTAGAAGCCCTCCTCCGGTACAATATTGAAAGCTTCCTCAAACAATCCCCCCTCTATCAAGGATGGAAGCAAGTACCCGGCCTGGGAAACCTGCCCGAACAGCTAGCACAGCAATTAGTTGCAGAACTCTCAAAATTAGCCACCCTCGGCCCCCAAGATGCCTACGAAGCCTTCAAAATCGCCACCGAAGACCCCATAGGCATGAAACTCTCAAGCCAGCTAGTCCAACATTTCGGGCAAGCTTTAGGAACCGAACTGCAACAGCAGCAAACCTGGCAAGAAATACAACTGCTGCTGTGCGACTTCCTAGAAGAGTTCAAAATCAACTACATTCAGCGGTTGAGCGAAGAAGACTTCGAGAAAATTTTAGAACAAGCCAAAGAACTGCAACGGATAGCCCCGCGTTAGAGCAAGTCTCCACCGCTTTACTTATTTTTTTCTTCCCCAATTAGCAATTAGCAATTACCCTGCTGTAACTCCTGCACATGAAGCTTGCGGGAATTGTAAAGTTTCATGTGCGATCGGCATTCTTTACCAGAGTCATCTGCAGAGTTGTGCATCACATCTTCAGCGCCGTAGTTAGTTAGACCGCCGTTAGGGTTCTCAGCGGCCTGGCGTGTCATGTTTTTAGCGAGAAAGGTCAATCGATTTTCGATTTTCGATTTTCGATTGAAGCATTGACTTGCGCGAGATAAATACGTTCGGCAAGTTTCATCGGATACAGGTTTTTTATTTCTGGGTCCTGAGTCTGCTTTCGGAATGAATCGGGGGGCTTGTATCCTGGATGCTTGATTGTCAATTTTTTTAGACGTATATTATATCAATTTCTATGTAAGTTTGATGAGATTCTACTTTTTAGACTCAATCTGTAAAGTAAAGTTAAAAAAATACTACAAATCTCTCTAGACCAAGTAATCTATTAGATATGATTGCTAAGGGGTTTCCTAAAGGCTAAAAAAAATTACAAATGCTCTAAAAAAATAAGCCGCGTCAGTATCTTTAGTCAGTATCTTTAGTCAGCTCTTATTATACCCCTCTCAGAGAAAGCACGTAAGTAGCCCGGCTTGTTTAAGCAAGTTACTGTCTAAAACTTTTCACTAAATATTATAGATTGCTTTTCAATATATATTTCCTCAGCCTCATTTCACTCTTCTCCACTGAGATTTTTCCGCCAACTCGTTACCCCAGAAGTAACATCAATCAATGTCACAGACCTCTGCAACCACTTTCCTGTCAAACCGTTCTAAAAAAAAGGTGTCCCTGCGCCTAATTTTAGTATTCCCATTCGTCCTACAAATATTTGCCGCCGTCGGGCTGACAGGCTGGCTATCCTTACGCAACGGGCAAAAAGCAGTCAACGAAGTTGCTAGTCAGTTGCGGAGTGAAATTACGGCCCGTATCCAGCAGCAGCTCAACACTTACCTAGACACAGCCCCTCGCGTCAATCAACTGAATGCCAATGCCCTTCGCCTAGGATACTTAAATCCAGACGAATTGGAGAGTACGGAGCGCTATTTGTGGGAGCAACTTCAAGCCTTTCCTTCTCTGCCCCAGATGGGTTTTGCTACTAAAACGGGAGAGTTCATTGCCATTGAACGCCAAGAGAATGGCCAAATATTTTTTAAAATAGCAGACAAAGAGCATCGGAATGAACTTCATATTTATGAATCTGATAGCAAAGGCAATCAAACGAAGCTCTTAAAAGTCTCCCGCAACTACAATATACTCCGCCGTTCTTGGTATAAAGACAGTGTACGCTATAGCCGGCCCACATGGAGCGAAATTTTTCCGCTTACAGGTCAGAAAACGCTCTCCCTCCCTGCCGGACATCCAGTTTATGACGAAAGTGGCGAACTGCGCGGAGTATTCGTTGCTAATTTTTTGATCTCTTTCCTCAGTGACTTTCTGCAAAGCATAAAAATCGGTCGATCGGGACAGACATTCATTATGGAACGTTCGGGACTCCTAGTAGGCAGTTCAACTCTCAAAGAAGCATTTATCACCAACAATGGCAAACTCGATCGCCTGAATGCTTTAGACAGCACCGATGATTTAATTCGGCTGACAACAGCGCATTTAAAAGAACACTTTGGCGACCTCACTAAAATTAATAGCTCTCAGCAATTGGATTTTACGATCGCCGGTCAGCGGGAATTCCTCCAAGTTATGCCCTTTCAAGATAGGCGAGGATTGGACTGGCTGATCGTCGTCGTAGTTCCTGAAAGCGATTTCATGGATCAAATTAACGCCAATACCCAGACTACCATTTTGTTGTGTTTGGGAGCCTTGGGGCTGGCTACCGTTCTGGGAATCTTAACCGCACGCTGGATTACCAGCCCGATTCTCCGTTTGAGCGCCGCTTCTAGGGCGATAGCAAGTGGCGACTTAGAAAAAAATGTCCAGGTAAAAGGCATAGAAGAACTAGAAATTCTGGGTCAGTCTTTCAACCTTATGGCACAACAGTTGCGCGAATCCTTTGAGGCGCTAGCCAAGACCAATTCCGAGCTAGAAATCCGAGTAGAAGAACGCACTGCTGAACTCACGGAAGCCAAACAAATCGCTGATAGTGCCAACCAAGCTAAAAGTGAATTTTTAGCGAATATGAGTCACGAATTGAGAACACCACTCAATGGCATTTTAGGATACGCTCAAATCCTAGAACGATCGAAAACTATGGCTCCCAAAGATATCCAAGGCATCAGTATTATTCACCAGTGTGGTTCCCACCTGTTAACCCTGATTAATGACATCTTAGACCTCGCTAAAATTGAAGCCCAGAAATTGGAACTGTACGCGAAAGATTTCCATTTTGCTTCCTTTTTGCAAGGAGTAGCGGAAATCTGCCGCATCCGAGCCGAACAAAAAGGAATTGCTTTTGTTTATCAACCTAGTTCGGACCTGCCTGCTGGCATCTACGCTGACGAGAAACGCTTGCGACAGGTACTAATTAACTTACTGAGCAATGCAATTAAGTTTACCGACGGTGGAGGGGTGACTTTTAAGATAGAACATCTGGAAAAGGACACAGGTGAAAAGGTACAAAGCTCTGAGCAAAAGCCAGCCTCACCAATTCACAAAATTCGGTTTCAAATTGAAGATACTGGCGTTGGTATGACACCAGAACAATTAAAAAAAATATTTTTGCCCTTTGAACAGGTAGGAGACAGTAAGCGTCAGGCGGAAGGAACCGGGCTCGGTTTAACAATTAGCCAGAAAATTGTCGAAATGATGGGTAGTACAATTCAAGTAAAAAGCCAGTCAGGAGTCGGCAGTGTTTTTTGGCTAGATTTGGATTTACGGGAAGCGGCAGACTGGGCAAATACAGCCACGATTACCAAGCAAAGAAAGCTAGTTGGCTACCAAGGTAGAAAGCAGAAAGTTTTGGTTGTGGATGACAAATGGGAAAACCTCTCAGTCATTGTCAATTTGCTGGAACCCCTCGGCTTTGAAGTAACCGAAGCTAAAAACGGTCAAGAAGGTTTAGAAAAAGTAGAAGAGTTTAAGTTTGATCTGATTATCACTGACTTGGTGATGCCAGTGTTAGATGGCTTTGAGATGATGCGTCGTATCCGAAATTTTTCACACTATAAAGACGTGGCAATCATTGCTTCATCTGCCAGTGTATTTGCTACCGATCAACATAAAAGTTTGGAGGGGGGAGCCAACGATTTTCTCGGTAAGCCAGTGCAGGCAGAAGAGCTATTTGAGATGTTGCAAAAGTATTTAAAACTTGAATGGATATATGACGAACCCAAAAATGAAAAAATCAGCACTATTCCCTTTTCCTCTGATCCTCAATCACTTTCTGAATCGAATTCTGTAGTGGCTCCCCCGCCAGGAGAAATTGAACTTTTATTTGAACTGGCGATGAGAGGCAACGTGAAAGGAATTGTGAAGCGCAGTGAGCACCTAGAGAAGTTAGATCAGAAATTTGTGTCCTTTGCTGTTGAGCTGCGCCAGTTAGCCCAAGGCTATCAGGTCAAAAAAATCAAAGAGTTTATTACATCCCACAGAATACAAAAAGAATGAAGGCAGCAAATATGGAAACAAGTAGCATCTTAATCGTCGATGATAATCCTAGCAATCTGGACGTGCTTTCTGAAGCTTTAGCGGGTTTTGGATGGGAGATATTGGTAGCAACTGATGGCGAAACTGCCATCGAACAGGCTGAATATACTCAGCCTGATTTGATTCTGTTAGATGTGATGATGCCAGGAATTGACGGGTTTGAAACCTGTCAGCGGTTGAAGGCAAGTCCGTTGACGAACGAAATCTCCGTAATTTTTATGACCGCTCTTTCTGACATAGGAGATAAGGTCAAAGGCTTTAATCTAGGGGCGGTGGATTACATTACTAAGCCCTTTGAACAAAAGGAGGTGTTAGCTCGCGTCAACCTCCATTTAAAACTGCGTTCTCTTACTAAAATCCTTGCAGAGCAAAACCTCATGCTGAAACGGGAAATAGAAGACAGGCTCGCAGCAGAAGCAGCGTTACATCAGCTCGCGCAGGAGTTAGAAAAACGGGTGGAAGAACGAACGGCTGAACTTTCTCAAGCTTTGGAGAATCTTAAAAAAGCTCAAGTGCAAATCGTTCAAAGTGAAAAGATGGCTTGTCTTGGTCAACTTGTAGCTGGGGTGGCTCACGAAATTAACAATCCAGTTAGTTTTATCTCCAATAATATCCCTATTGCCAAGGAATATATTGCCGATTTGATCGAGATGACTCGGCTTTGCCAGCACAACGTTACTTCGACATCAGAATTTGAGGATAAGTCCCAGGAGATTGAGTTAGATTTTATTGTTGAAGATTTGCCCAAAATTATTGATTCAATGGCGCTAGGAACAGAGCGACTTTACAATCTTTCTATGTCACTGCGTAATTTCTCTCGGTTGGATACATCGGCACTAACGCCAGTGAATATTCACGATGGGCTAGATAGTACCCTGTTGATTTTAGGTCATCGATTGAAAGGTAAAGGCACTCACCCAGCTATTAAGGTTATTAAAGAGTACGGCGAATTACCGCTGGTCGAGTGCTATCCTGGGCAAATAAATCAGGTGTTTATGAATGTATTAGCGAATGCAATTGATGCTTTAGAAGAGTCTACGATCAGTTGTCCGCTCTGCGGGGAAAAGCAACAGAGCAATGACAATCCACAGATTCGGATCTGCACTGAAATGCTTCAGGGCGACAGAGTGGTGATTCGGATTGCTGACAATGGGCTGGGGATAACGCCGGAGATAATGCAGCATTTATTTACGCCGATGTTTACTACAAAATCAGTGGGTAAAGGGACAGGTTTAGGCTTGTCTATTAGCCGTGAGATTGTAGAAGCAAAACATGGTGGTAAGCTGACTTGCATTTCCTCGCCCGAATGGGGGGTAGAGTTTGTAATTGAGCTTCCAATCCAGCATTAGTAAGGGGACTTTTTTAGGGTAAATCTTAGTTTTGCTGTTTTGTCAAGATACCGTTAATCATGGGATCGCCCCTGTCTAATCTACCAATCACCCTCACTGTCAAACTCTTCACCCCCTATCAAGAAGCAGAGGGCTTGTCCGAAGGGAAATTACAATTTCCCAAAGCAACTCCCGTATCGCAAGTCCTAGAACGCCTGAGTGCCACTCCCCCCCTGTTCTAGGATCGATCGCACATCTTGCACCATTGTCAATAAGCTTTTTAGGAACAGGCTTTCCGGCCTGTTCCACAAGAAAATCTACTCTTTGTGGAACAGGCCGGAGAGCCTGTTAAGCGAGAATGGTGCAACATCTCAGATCGATCGCACCTGCTTGAATATCAACCAGGAATTTGCCCTCGCCCCACCCCACTCCAAAACGGTGATGAAGTCGTCCTTATTCCCCCTCTCAGCTCTCCCCTTCTGCCCTCGGACAGTCCGCCGAGGGCGATCGGTTTGTCACCGGGCGGGCGATCGAGCTAAACTGAGAACTGAGGCCTCCCTTCGATCAGAAGAAGTCCTCAAACTTCTTGGAAGAAATTGTTTTACCTAGGAGTGGGTCAAGCCCACTTTTTTTGTTGCATTAGTCGCAGGAAAAGAGTTCAGGGCATCAGACTTGCAAGTTGAGGACCGATCCAGCAGGGGTAATCCCCCCGCTTGAGAGCCCCAGCAGGGATGTTGGGTAAGTCCCAAAGTTGAAGACGAAAGTCGCAGCCACCTAATCAAACCACCTCAAAGCCAAGCAATCTCAACACCAAATTTTTCCTTGCCGTGTCCGAGTTCAGGAGTTTTAACTTAAGTATTCGATATGACTCATCCCCTAATCCCACAAATCATTGACTTAGCTACCCCCGTTGCGGAAACACTGGGATTGGAAGTAGTGGGAGCAGTGTTTCACACCAACCAAAATCCTCCCGTCTTGCGGGTAGACATCCGCAACCTCCAACAAGACACTGGTTTAGCCGACTGCGAGCGCATGAGCACAGCCCTCGATGCCGAGTTAGAGGCAGCCGACATCATACCCGATGCCTACGTGCTAGAGATTTCCAGTCCCGGAATATCCCGATTGCTCAGCAGCGATCGAGAATTTATTACCTTTAAAGGTTTCCCCGTGACAGCCAAAACCACCGAACCCGACTCGCGAATCAAAGAGTGGAAAGGACTACTCCTGGGCCGGGATGAAACAGCGGTTTATCTCAATCAAAAAGGGCGACAGGTTAAAATTCCCCGCCCTCAGATTGTCAAAGTTGAACTAGACGAAGGAAAGGAGATGTAAAGGGAAGTTTTGAGTTTTGAGTTTTGAGTTTTGAGTTTTGAGATTGCCTCGCAGCAAGCTGAAAACGCTTGGCTGCGAGTTAATTTTTAACAAGCATATCTGTATCAGCGGCTTGAATAGGGACAATAAATAAATTGTTATAGCAACAATTTCCCCTGAGCCTATTCAGTAACTCATCACTTTTCTGTCATCACTTCTACTTGAAAATTTCCCAGTACCAATTACCGATTACCAGTTACTTATTACCACAGCAAAAAAGGAGAGTTTTATATGTCAATGGTTCCCCTGCCCGGACTAAAAGAAATGGTCGAAGGTATTAGCAAAGAACGCAATTTACCCAAACACGCCGTCCAAGCAGCCTTGCGAGAAGCCCTGCTCAAAGGATACGAACGCTACCGCCGTACCCAAAAACTCGATCACTTCAGCGAAGAATACTTCGACAACTTTGATGTAGAACTCGACGCAGAACAAGAAGGCTTCCGCGTTTTAGCAAACAAAACTATTGTCGAAGAAGTCATCAATCCCGATCACGAAATCTCACTTTCCGAAGTGCAAGAAGTAGCCACGGAAGCTCAGCCGGGGAGTATCGTGCTCGTAGACGTAACACCAAATCAAAAAGAATTTGGTCGGATGGCGGCCATCCAAACCAAACAAGTTCTCGCTCAAAAACTGCGCGACCAACAGCGCAAAATGATTCAAGAAGAGTTTAAAGATTTAGAAGAAACCGTTCTTCAAGCAAGAGTGCTCAGGTTTGAGAGGCAGTCGGTAATTTTAGCAGTTACCAGCAGCTTCGGTCAGCCAGAAGTAGATGCCGAACTCCCTAAGCGCGAACAGTTGCCCAACGACAATTACCGGGCCAACGCTACATTCAAGGTTTATCTCAAAAAAGTAGGCGAAGGCTCAACTCGTGGGCCGCAGTTACTTGTTTCTAGAGCCGACGCAGGTTTGGTGGTTTACCTGTTTGCTAACGAAGTACCAGAAATAGAAGACGGGGTGGTGAGGATTGTCGCCGTAGCCAGGGAGGCAAATCCGCCATCCCGGCACGTCGGCCCCCGGACTAAAATAGCAGTTGATACTCTCGATCGCGACGTTGACCCTGTAGGAGCCTGCATCGGAGCGCGGGGATCGCGGATTCAGGTAGTAGTCAACGAATTGCGCGGCGAAAAAATCGACGTGATCCGCTGGTCTCCAGACCCAGCAACTTATATTGCTAACGCTCTGAGTCCCGCTAGAGTAGATGAAGTGCGTTTAGTTGCTCCAGAAGGCAGGAGAGCTCACATTTTGGTCGCTGAAGACCAACTGAGTCTTGCCATTGGCAAAGAAGGTCAGAATGTCCGCCTCGCAGCCCGCCTAACCGGTTGGAAAATCGATATCAAAGATATTGCTAAGTACGATCGCGCGGCCGAAGACAGCAAATTGGCAGCAGAAGCAACTAGGCTCGAAGAACTAGCAGGCGACTACGACGCAGACGAAGCAGGCGACTACGACGACGAGGAAACCGCAGAATTTGAGGAAGAGGAGGCAGTCGCCACGGAGGAAACCGAAGCCGCAGTCTAAAAACTGTGACATTCACTGTTATTTTCTCTCTTCGGGAGACAAGGAGGACTTGTCCCCTACTCCCTCCTCTCCCCCTACTCCCCCTCTGACAAGAAATGAAACCGAACTACCGGTGCTGTGCAAGTTGTCGAAAAATAGCTCCTAAGGAAGCTTTTTGGCGAGTAGTCAGGCTCTATCCTTCTCATCAGGTACAATTAGATCGTGGCATGGGCCGTTCTGCTTACCTTTGTCGGGAAGCCGAATGCCTCAAAGCAGCTCAGAAAAAAAATCGACTTGGGCGATCGCTCAAAGCGTCTGTGTCTGACGAACTGTACCAAACACTTTGGCAGCGTTTAGCCACATCTGACTGTACATCTTACTCGGGCCTAGCCGGACGAAAAACCGACAATAGTTCGGCATCGACTGTATAAACCCTCTTGGCAGCCCTACCAGTAATTACCGGTAGCGCCAGCTATAAAACCCCAATCCGATCTGCCCACCAGTCTGGAAAGATTTGTGTCAGATTAGATAAGGGTAGGGTACTAGCAGAGGTATCCTCAAGGTGGAAAGGCCAACTTTGAAGCTTGAGAGAGTGGGTTTTGCCAAAACTCAGACTTCGGAGTTCCAAGTTCCCAAACAGACTTGAGAATTCTTCAACCGCAGACTTCAGCGAGTTGCATCTTTTAGATAAAATTGCTGAGCGAGTACCAAAACCCCGATTCCTGACACTGAATCAATCACACCGAATGATGTCGTCATTAGCACAAAAAATCACAATGTAAAAACTGGTTGGCACAAAAGAGGGCAGAGTGGATGAACAACGGCAAAGTAAGAATTTACGAATTATCACGGGAACTAAATTTGGATAATAAAGACATCTTGGCAGTTTGCGAGCGGCTCAATATTTCAGTCAAGAGCCACAGCAGCACAATTACAGAATCCGAAGCAGAGCGCATTCGCAAAACGGCGGAAAAATACGTAGCCAGTAGCCACTCTTCCCCCGGCAAGCCAGCTCCACCCGAAAGAGCAGCCGCGCCATCGAGAGAATCTGGCCCTCACCCTAACGACCAACAAAAAAAGCAGCAAATTTTAGAAATACGCAGTCCAAAAGTACGGCCGGCTGGTGCCTCCTCCCAGCCTGCAGGCAACGAGGAGAACAAAAACCAGCCGGCGGCAACCGTGGCAACTCCTCCCAAGTCGCCTGCTGCTCAACAACTCCAGCCTCCAGCTAAACCAAATATCAATCGACCTGTACTGTCGAAGCCAAATGTCGCTGTGTCGGCGGCTCCGTCAGAAAGAGTGTCGGAAAATGTAGGTGCGATCGCCCCGGAAACCACCGCCCAGGCTCAGGCACCGGCGGCACCTCAACCGCCGTCGTCCAAGGCTCCAGAACGCACCCAGCAACCGCCGATGGCCCCTCCTGCGCCCTCGGCAAAACTCACGTCGCCGCCCGTCAGAGGGGCGTCCGAGTCGGCTAGCCGTACCCCACAAAATCTGGGGAACAAGCCGGTACTCAAACTGGCAAAAACCGAGCAAGAGCAATCAGGACAGTCAGAAACTCTGGAAGCGCCGGCTAAACCGAGCCGCCCCAGCAGACCTGCACCGGGAGGTACCGAATCTCGCGACGCGCGCATACCGCGCCGGGAAGGCCCTGGTGGCCCAGTCAAAACTCCACTGGCCGATCGACCCCAGCCCGGTGGGCCGCGCCGGAGCCTGGCCCCCGCAACGTCAGCTACCGGGCTGCGTAGCCGGGGCGGTGGCACCGGAGCGCTAGGGGATGACACTGATGACAATGAAGAAGATAATACGCCGTTGCTGGAGATTCCTCTCCTCGAAAGGCCCTCCCTCCCTCGTCCTGCCAAAAAGACATCGGTCATTTGGGAAGAAGATGATGACGAAAACTCAGATGCTGCCAAAGCTGCCAAAGCTGTTAAGGCAAAACGTTCTCGCCTCAAACCCATAGACGAGGATGACGATGACTTAGAAAACGGCTTGGATCTCCCAGCACCAGTCACGGTCAGCCTGTCCCTAGCCCGCCCAGCGAAAGCGAAGGGACAAGCAGCACCCAAGTCAACACCAACTCCGGGCGCACCCGGAAGCAGCGGAAAAAATAAGAGACCAGGCCCTTCTCACGATAAAAGTTCTTCAGGTTCGAGCGGGGGACGCGGCAACCGGGGCAAAACAGCCGAAGCTAAGGTAGAACGTCCAGAAAAGCTGCTGCTGAGCAGGCCGATGACCGTTCAAGAACTAGCAGTTACTCTGGCTGTTCCCGAAACCGAAATTATTAAGCGGCTTTTCTCTAAAGGAATTGCGGTAAATATTACCGAAACCCTGGACATTCCAGCGGTGAGGATGGTAGCCGAAGAAATGGGCGTAGAGGTGGAAACCCCAGAAAAAGTAGCCCCAGCTATCAAAGTGATCGAGATGCTGGACGAAGCGGATTTGGAATACCTCGAACGCCGTCCCCCAGTAGTAACGATTATGGGTCACGTGGATCACGGTAAAACTACCTTGCTCGACTCGATCCGCAAAACCAAGGTGGCTCAGGGAGAAGCTGGGGGCATTACCCAGCACATCGGTGCTTACCACGTGGATGTGGTACACGAAGGCAAGAGCCAGCAGGTGGTATTTTTGGATACGCCCGGTCACGAAGCCTTTACAGCGATGCGGGCTCGGGGAACACGGGTTACGGACATCGCCATCTTGGTGGTGGCGGCGGACGACGGCGTGCGACCCCAGACAATTGAAGCGATCAGCCACGCGAAAGCTGCGAAAGTGCCAATTGTCGTGGCTATCAATAAAGTTGACAAGGAGGGTGCTCAGCCGGAACGGGTGAAGCAAGAGCTTACTGAGTACGGCTTGGTGGCAGATGACTGGGGGGGCGATATCACGATGGTTCCAGTCAGCGCGATCCGAGGCGAAAACCTGGATACGCTGTTGGAAATGATTCTGACAGTCGCGGAAATGGAAGACCTCAACGCCAACCCGCACCGACCGGCTAAGGGTACTGTGATTGAAGCTCACCTCGACAAGGCAAGGGGGCCTGTGGCAACTCTGCTGGTTCAGAACGGCACTCTGCGAGTGGGCGATATTGTGGTCGCAGGCTCGGCTTTGGGCAAGGTGCGGGCAATGATCGATGACCGGGGCGATCGCGTAGAACACGCAACTCCATCCTTCGCGGTGGAAGTGCTAGGGCTGCGGGAAGTTCCTCGCGCCGGAGACGAGTTTGATGTCTTCGCAAACGAAAAAGAAGCTGCGGCGATCGCAAGCGGAAGAGCTACCTCCAGACGAGATTCACGCCTGCTGCAAGGCGGCCGGATCAGCCTCAGCGGCTTCTCTCAACAAGCTAAGGAAGGCGTTCTCAAGGAACTCAACTTGATCTTGAAGGCAGATGTCCAAGGCTCCCTCGAAGCAATTGTCGGCGCTCTGACTCAACTTCCTCAAAAAGAAGTTCAACTCCGACTGCTGCTATCTGCTCCTGGGGAAATTACAGAAACGGATATTGACCTCGCAGCAGCCAGTAATGCTGTAATTATCGGGTTCAATACTACTCTGGCCACCGACGCTCGCCTCGCGGCTGACCAAGCTGGCGTAGACGTGCGGGAATACAGCATCATCTACAACCTCTTGGATGACATTCAAGGGGCGATGGAAGGTCTGCTGGAACCCGAATTGGTGGAAGAACCTTTGGGTCAAGTCGAAGTCCGTGCTGTCTTTGCGATCGGTCGCGGGGCTGTGGCTGGATGTATGGTACTCTCTGGCAAAGTCATCCGTAACTGTAAGGTGCGGGTGCGCCGGGGCAACAATGTCGTTTACGAAGGTGTCCTCGACTCCCTAAAACGGATGAAGGAAGATGCCAAGGAAGTCAATTCTGGCTTTGAATGCGGCATTTCCTTGAGCGGGTTTAGCGACTGGGCGGATGGCGATCTTATTGAAGCCTACCGGATGGTTACTAAACGCCGGACTCTCTCTCAATAGTTTTGAGTTGTGAGTGTTGAGTTGGAAGAGAATTTTTGAGCGATCGGCAATTTGGTTGCGATCGCTCGCAACTCTTCTCTTCACTCAATACTCCCAAACTCATCACTCCCAACTTTTGTTTTTAAGTTATAGCAGCAGCAAGAAGCCAGAAGGCAGAAGGTTTTAGTTATCGAGGTGAGAAGGAAGAAGGAAGAAGGAAGAAGGAAGAAGGTTTTAGTTATCTAGGAAAGAATGTAGAAGCAATACAAGCAAAGATGTTAGCAATTAACAACGTCCTAATCGTCTTGGCTGTTGCTGAAAATTCAAAATTTAAAACTAAAATAAGACTTACGCAAAGCAACCGAGTTGCCTCCCACAATGCTCGGTTTGACCGCTAGATATGTACTCTTCACACCGGGTTTCTTGGTTAAGAGTGCGTCCCAGACTATCAAAACTCAAAATTCAAAACTCATAACTCATAATTATTGAAAGTGCGTTCTTTTTGGTCAGATCCTTTTTTGTGGATTCACCTTTCTGGGGCGGCTACACTGCCGATTTTCCTAGGATTGTGCTTGCTGGGACTGGCAGTGGGTTCTCCCCTGCTCCCTGTCTGGTTAGAAATCTTTTTAGTGGCTGTAGCAGGTATTGTTCCTGTGCTGTGGATGCAGTGGTTCCGCCCTTTTTACATTTTTAGTATTTTAGTTGTGGCGGTAAAACCGCAGAATTTAACTTCTGTGCAGCACCGACTTCTGACTCGGTTTAAAACTAAGTTAAATCAAGGAATCGCTCTTTTTGTAGCTGTTTTGCTGGCAGTAATTTTGTGGCAACTCTACCGATGGGCTCCTCTCGCGGCTTCGGTGGCTCCCTTTCCTCCTTCCTGGCGGTGGGCTGGATTGTTG
Source organism: Microcoleus sp. B5-D4 (assembly GCF_036705145.1). NCBI lineage: Bacteria > Bacillati > Cyanobacteriota > Cyanophyceae > Oscillatoriales > Microcoleaceae > Microcoleus > Microcoleus sp. B5-D4. Next base: position 45,041 of record NZ_JAUBTV010000048.1, read on the forward strand.
TTGGCAGTTGCTGCTTTTTTAGCTAGCAATTTGTTTTTGCAGGTGTCTGCTAGTGTCATGGCGGTTTTGTTGACGCCGGAATCAGAATTGGCAGCGACAAAGCCTCATGTTTTAGAAAAAATTCGGCAGGATTTTACGATCGCGCCTTGGCAAGTCGATCGACTTTTGCCGGCTTTTGCAGCCGACACAACTGCCGCTGTGGCTGCACCCGCAGAGTCAATTGGGCCAGCATCCGGCATAGGGAATTCGTCAGTCGGCAGTCTTGTCAACCCCAAAACTGCTGACACCAACGGCGTTACATCTCTACCCGAAGAGTGGAGCGAAAAAAAGTGAAATAAAAAATTAAGAGGGGGACAATTGTAGTTTAAGCTACTTTAATTTGTACAGATGTATGCTGTGAAAAAATTAGGTAAGGCCCCTCTTCTGATAGAGATTATTAATAGTCTTAATATTTAATTTTTAATCGCAAGTTGTGGATATTTTATGTTGGCTCTTTGGAGAGAAGAATCTATAATAGAGAGTGTCAAGGTCAGCTTTCAATCCTTACAGGGGATTAAAATAGAGGTATAACAATATGGCGAATTATCTACCGATCGCGCAAGAACCTCAAGCCGCAGAGCCGATCGAGCTGTGCGAAGATTCTGAAATCTGGGGCAGTCTCAAATCCGCGATCGGCGCAAGTTCAGGATTTCAACGGTGGCAGCTAGAACTCAATTTTGAGCGTCAGCAGCAAAATGCCACCATCGATCAGCAGGTTCGTTCCTATCTGCGGGAAACTTTAGAAACTTTGGCTTACTGAATTCGCTAAAACCCAATATTGTCACGGTTTGTGAATTTTACAAGCCAATTCTGCTGGCATCCCCTCCAATATGCTAGGTTAGTGCCGAGAGTGAGTGTCGAGAGTGAGTGTCGAGCACAACTTCGGAGATCAAATTGCAGGGGACAGTATTTCTCGGCGTTGCTGATTTACGGTATGAAAGGCTAAATATGCAAGTCATAGAAACCAGTATCCACAAAGCTTCTGCCTTTTCAACTTATTTTTTTCATACCTTAATTAAGCAACGCCCAGCAAGCCCTATTTAAATTAGTCACTCATCTCCAAATATTTGACTTTCCCAAGCTTTTTAGCTATGGTTGTTTCTCACAAATCATTTAGGATTGCTATACTTCAGGAGCAACTTTTCGTAAACTCTCGAACATCTATCCCGCTCTAGATTTGACAGCGAAGTTATCTGATTTTAGATTTGAGATTTTAGAATTAGGAATGACTGATTCCCGTCTGGTTTGAAGCTTGGCGGGAGTTAGATTTTTTTTTAAACTTGTGTAAAAATTAGGCAAATTTTGCACAAAAAAATGTAACTCCCCTGTAATTGATGCAGGTTCAGAAACATTGTGCGATCGCTCGAAGCAATCAACCATCCTTGACCAAATCCACTACAATCTAGGCAGACGAATCTTGTTCAAAACGTCTTGCAGCCGTTCTGACACGCCGCCCAATTGTTCCGACAAAGCTACAAGTTTGCCGTAAGCTTCAACTAAACGATCGCCCTCAACATAAACTTCTGGAGTAGGATAATTCTTCATCGCTTCCAGCATTGTAATCTCGTTATCATTAGTTGCAGACAGCACCAAGGCAGATCTCAAAGCTTCTCGATTTGCATTCCCAGAAGGAGTGCGAATTACCTGACCTACCTCATCGAGAATTATTTCCCCAACCTTGCTGTTAAGCGTCCGATCCAAAAAGCTTTGACTGACTTTTACTGGTCTTGTCAGACTGTTGCGAACCGCTTCTGGGTCTTTTTTTGCTTTTCCCAGCAACATTTCTAACGCGGGCGACATTTTCCCAGTTTCTGCAAAAATTTCTAATTCGCTGACGGGTAAAGTCATTCGGATCGCACTGTATTTGAGCACTACCTTTTCGGCCGCCGCCGCCCCATTGCTGTAAAATACAATTCCCGCGCCTGCTGCTAAAAATAGTGTCCACCGCCCTTTGAAAAATGATCGACCCATAGTAAAATCTCCCAACATCTTTTTCTACTTCGACTTTGACACATCTTATTAGTTACTGTACAGGCCAAGGTCTTCGGGAAATGCCACATTATTCGATCGCCCCAGCACTTATACCATTTTAGATTTTAGATTTTAGATTTTAGATTGGCGAATGACTGATGACGATCGTGGTTTCGATCGCAAGTCTACAGTTGGATGATTTTTGGGAACTGGTATTACCTATATCGGATGCTAGGCAAAAAACTCGGTTCAGGGCACTTGTACCGGCCTCTCTGTACACGGTGCACACCCTACTGATAACACTCAACCATTCAGTTTTGCGACCACGATTCAACAGTCAACAGTCAACAATCACCGACGGTGCAACCGGAATTGATATGATTCTCTCTCCCAATCTGCCGATCCTAGCAAAATGCCGAACGCCAGCTCTTCTATCAGTGAAGGCTGGCGCTGGGCTTAAATTTATTTTATATATTTAGGGTCTTTATGAAAGCTGACCCCAATTGAACGAATGACAAGCGGTTTATGATTAGGGCCTTTAAATTTGCTGACCCCAATTTAAGCCACAGTCTTATAATTACAGGGATCGCTGGAAAACCACGATTTCATAATAATTTCTTTATATTTATAACTTTTCCTTGCCTCAGATAGATTTTTGTCTCGATTTGTAAATTTTTGTTACTTCGACTTCGGGGATCGGCCCTCGGCGCGCTGCTCCCAGCGAAACAGGAACACCATCAGGGCCACAACTCCGACTTGGAGGGCAAAATTAGGCAAAGCAGAACCAATTTCCCGGCCCGAGGCAATTTTAGCGAGGAAAACCAAGCCGCCGATAAAGCCCGAAGCGCCACAAGCTACGTAAACAAACTGTCGCAGAGGCCGGTAGGGAGTGGCCATTTCTGCGGTTAAACGCTCGTATTGTTGGCGGCTGAGGTTGCGCGGGTTTTTTGGGATGTATGTGCGATCGTCCGAATTTGGAGCTGGCATAGATTTAGAAAATAAGTAAATTAAGATTGGACCACAAAAACCCGATTTATACCAAAAATCCTCTGGCTGAGGTGGCCAATACGGTCGAAAAACCTGGTTTTTGGTACTTTGGGCGCAAGTCGAGTGAATATTAGGCTACAACAAATATGTCACAACTGCCGCCATAAATCACCGCTGAAGCAAAAGCACCACTGTCTGCAAACAGCCGACAAAAACACCCAAAATGCCTCCTAAATTTACAATTCCCTGCAACTCGCTTTTGACAATTCCCTGAATTGCTAACTCCAACTCTTCAGGAGAAGTACCTTTGACTCGATCGACAATCACCTGGTCAATATTCAAAATCGGGATAGCCTGAGCTACAATATTTTCTAAATCCCGCTCTAGATAGCGCTCTAAAACCAAAGCCAGTTCTTGGCTGACAATTCCTAGGGAAGCGCTCATCACCGCTGAAGTTTGCAATCGATTGAGAAGCAACCGCGAAATATTTTCCCAGTCAATAGATTTGCTCAACCCCTCAAGTACGTCTGTACCCCGCTGTTGAACATAGCTGCGAACACTGTCGCGCATAGTTTTTCGCAACTGTCTCACAGTCGAAACCGGTAAATTTTGCATCGACAAATTTTGCAGCCATTCCTGAATGCGCCCGCGAATTCCCAAAGAAATAGTTAACTCTGCTAAGCGCTGATTTGTCGCTTCTCTGTCATCCAGACAAAAAGTCCGCAGCCGAGTTAAAGTGTTTCGCAAACCAAACAAATTTGCTACTACCCAATAAGTACCGCTGGTTTTTTCTCGAAACCCTTCATCGATGATCGAAATATTGCGATCCGTCAAAAAGTCAATTAAAGCCTGCCGCAGCACTTCCGGGGGTATTACTACCTGCAACAACCACTCAGCAAGCTGAGCAGCCTGAGCTTCCGTTAGCTGAATCTCCAGCAAAACTTGATCAAAAATTTGATTTAGCTGAGCTTCTAAAAAATCTTCCCGACGCGCCATAACTTTGAGAATTCGCGGCACAGATTCCCCCAGCAAATCTCGCAAAATGTTAGCGAGAATTTTAGCCGTTTTTTGCTCTGCGTCTGCTTTTACCTGATCCAGCGCCAACTGCAACAGCCAGAGAATTATCGACTGCATCCGCTCGGTTTGCAGGAGGCGGCGCGCTAAGTTTTGCAGTTCCTGTGGCGTCAGCAGCGAACCCATGATTGTGTCGGAAATTCGCTTTGCTAAACGCTCTTGGTTGCGGGGGATCAAGCCTGGAGTGAAAGGCAACTTCCGCCCTTTGATGTAAATAGCTCGATAGGGGCGGAACAGCATTTTGATAGCTATATCGTTAGTGAAATAGCCAATAATTCCTCCCACTACAGGTGGGGCCAACAACAGCCAAATGTCAGACGGATTCATAAATGATTAAAAATAGGGTAAGGTGCACACGGATCGGTGCACCCTATAGTTAGATAGCTGATATAGACTGCAAGCATTTTTAATTTTAAATTGCTTTGCCCAGTACCAATACTCCCATCATAGCTCCGGCAATGGGGTAGTGGGTGGCGGCGGCAAATCCGGCTTGGCGGGCGATCGCGACTTGTTGCTGGCCGATCGGGAATTTTTCTAAACTAGGATTAATGTAGGCATATTCTTGAGTCATGCCAAATTGCTGAGCAATGGGCACTACAAGAGTGTCTAGATAAAACTGCTGAAAGCTCCGCATTAGGGAATTGCTGGGGCGGTGGAGGTCGAGAATAGCTGCTTTGGCACCGGGTTTGAGCACGCGGTGCAATTCCTGAAGACTGCGGGGGATGTCAGTCACGTTACGCAGCCCGTAACCCATTGTGGCGCAGTCGAAGTAATTGTCAGCAAAAGGCAAGTCTAGGGCGTCAGCTTCTACCCAGGAAATGGGACTAGCAGGGGTGAGAAAAGGTCGATCTCGCCTAGCAGCCACGGCCAATTGTTCGGCGGAAAAATCTACTCCAAATACGCAACCAGTCGGCCCTGCTTGTTTGGCCAGCAACAAAGCTAGATCCCCGCTACCGCAGCACAAGTCTAAACAAGTATTTCCGGGGCCCGCACTGCTCCATTTCACCGCCATTTGCTTCCAAATCCGGTGTTGCCCAAAGCTCAACCAGTCGTTCAATTGGTTGTAAACAGGTGCAATTCGATTAAATATAGTTTTAATTTGTTCGGCGTTATTAGTCATTAGTTATTAGTTGTTAGTCATTGGTCATTAGTCATTAGCCATTAATCATTGGTCATTGGTGATTTATCAGCAGGAAAAAATAATTAATTCGTGCATTCATGTCATGCTGTCGCCAGTCATTAATGCTTTTTTATTTGTTAGCTATCCGCGAGATTTTGTCTTGAATCCTTCGTTGGCTCTTATTTTAAACTCAAGACAGAGAGCCGACTAATAACTAATGACTGACAACTAATGACTGACGATCCCGCCCAAAAACAGGTACAAGCTCCCGACAATCGTCGTGGAAATTCAAAAATTTTAGACTTTTGTTCAAGCTCCAAGATTCACTGCGCTGCAAGTAAATCTAAAATCTAAAATCTAAAATCTAAAATCTAAAATCGATTGACTGATGACTAATGACCCTGAAAACTCGTCAATACCAAAGCAACTTCTTGAGCGGCGAGGTGAACGGTTGTGAGTTCGTCGGGGCGCAGGGAACAAGGTTGTTTCCACTGCATGGAAATTAGGGCGATCGATCGACCTTTGTGACTAACCGGGATGCTCAGGTGAGCTTGAATGCCGGATTTCTGATAGTGCGGCAGACTCGCTAGGTTGGTGTCGAGTCCAATATTCACAACACCCTGAATAGTTTGAGAGGTAATTGCTTCTCGAACCAGAGGGTCATCCGCCAGCCAATTTTCCACAGTTGAACCCGTGGTGTGACAGCCTTGGACTGGGATTAAAACATTTCCTTCCACCAGTTGCAAAATGCAAAAGTCCGCCAAAAAATTATCACTTATAGCAGTAGCAATTGGATCTAAACTTGCTTCCAAACTCGGATAATCCACAGCCGTTTGCATGATTGTTGCTAACAGTTGTATTTGATTTTGAGCGCGATCCAATTCCTCAGTCCGCTGCTTGAGAATTTCATAAGTCTCGGCTGCCTTTTGCACCACCATTTTCAGTTCGTTCGGGTCCCAAGGCTTGGTGATATACTTATAAACCTGTCCTGAGTTAATCGCATCCACCAAGTCTTCAATGTCCGTAAAACCAGTCAAGATAATTCTGACCGTATTCGGAAACTGGGGCACGGTTTTGCTCAAAAACTCCGTTCCCTTCATTTCGGGCATCCGCTGGTCGGAAATGATTACGGCGACCTCGCCTTCGATGCCGAGGACTTCCAAGGCGCGAATTCCGCTCTCAGCTTTGAGAACGTTAAAATCTCGTCGGAAAGTGCGGTAGAGTAAATCCAGATTGTCTGGTTCGTCGTCTACTACCAGCATTTTGGGCTTTTTCGGTCTGTGTAGGGTCATGAGCTGGCGTTTAATTTGATCTAGCTCTGAAATGGCATTATCCATAACAATACGATAAACTCCCCTTTGTACATTTAGGCGAGCAACTATTCTTTGACACTCCCCACGCATAGAATGCGGGGGATTCTTCTCTCAAAGGCTCGACTCTAGACCGATATTACTATCGATCCCCGATAGAACGCCTCCAGAAGCAGTTTTACTCACGGGCTGCCCGACCGCAAGAATACCTCTGTCTCTAATTACTTGTGCTGCTGCTGTATCGCGATGAGTGGTGTACCCGCACGAATGACAACTATGGATTCTGACATCCAAGGTTTTCTTACCAGTATGGGTTCCACATTGGGGGCAAATTTGACTCGTATAGTTTTTATCAACACGAGCAAAATACACCCCGCGCTTCCAACACACATGAGACAGAATCGAGAAGAATTGACCATAGGCTGCATCGAGACTATGTTTACCGAACATCCCCTTTGCCCAAGCCTTAAAATTGATATCCTCAATGAATATCATTCCTGCTTGGTCACATAACCTATGAGCTAATTTATAGTGCCAATCCTTTCTGGTATCACTGATTTTTTGATGAATTCTAGCAATCTTTTTCTGGAGAGCAAGCCAATTCTTAGACCCTTTTCTTTGATGCTTTAATCTTCGCTGCAGTGATTTCAACTCGCGGTGAAGTGCCTGAAAAAATCTCGGTCTGTTGACTAATTCTCCATCTGAAGTTGCGAGGTATTTGTCAAGCCCAATATCTACCCCTAATGGATGTCCTGACGGTGGGCGAGCGGGCAGGTTGACTGCTAACTGGTAGGTCAGCATGACAAAATATCCTGATGCCCTTTTAACTACTCTAATTTGCTTGAGTATAAAACCCTCTGGTGTGGGTCTAGACATTTTCATCCTTACCCACCCAATCTTAGGCAGATTAACCTTTCCATTCTCCACTGCTGCATCCTTAACAGCCGGGAAAACAAACGATCGCATCCGTTTTTTGAAGCGAGGAAACCCATGCCCTCTATCCCACATTGCCACAAATGCCGACTCTAAAACCTTTAAAGTTTGCTGCAATACTTGCGAATGAGGGGTCTTTAATTCGGGACAATGCTTCTTAGCTTCTGCCAAACCTTTGCACTGACTAGCATAGGTTGGTCTAGGAGTATCCGGTGAGATAATATACTCACCAACTATCGAACAAGCATTAACAGAAGACTTACGAGAATTCACCCAATCTTTCCGTTCTCGCAAGGCATAGTTATAAACCTGACGACAAACAGACAACCAAATCTCAAATATTTGAACTTGAGATTTGGTTGGACGTAGTTTGTACTCGTGAGTTACTGTTAGCATGATATAATCATATCATGCTTTTAGAAATCAACCAGGATTTTTCTAAGACTGTAGGTAGCCGCCTCCGCTGCCGAGTTCATCCCCACGCCTGAAGTCGGGGGCTTTCCTCTCGTTTTCCGGTAACAATAGTCTCATAACTCACTTACTATTAATCTATCGCTCTGCCGCGACACGAGCCTTGCCGGTATCCAATTACACATAACTTAGCCTGAGTTTTTGATTCAATTATGACTGATACACCGCAAGATTCCTCCCCTCCTGCATCTGCATCCTCCACAAATGCTGTGGATGCTGAAAAGTTAATTCGATCGCTCCGCCGCAAAGAAGGCACTTGGGTAGAGTGGGGACAGGCCTGCACAGCACTGCTAAAAGCTGGCTACAACTCTCAAAGGATTTTTGAAGAAACTGGTTTTGAGCCAATTCAGCAAAATCAAGTAAGCGTCGCAGCCCAAGTTTACACCAGCATGGTCAATGCTGGGGCTTCAGAGGAAGTTCGATCGCACTTTTTGGGCAAAGGTAGCGATATCTTATACGAGTTTCGGATTCTCTCTCAAGTAGAGCGTGCCGGGGCGGCTGCTTTGATGCTAACCCACAACTTGGATGTTGACGATGCTCGCCAAGTTGCTAAAGCGATCAAGGAGTTTTCGCACTTCGGGAGTCTCCCCCAAGGGTTCACAGACACTCCCGGCGATGCTATGGCTTACCAATGCTGGCAATTGGCGAGACAGAAAAGCGATTTGCAAGAGCGATCGCGCTTAATTGCTCGCGGTTTAAAATTAGCTAGCAGCCAAACCGCTAGGGCGCAAATCGAGCAGTTGCTCGTCGATTTTACCGTAGTTGCGAGACGGGAAGCGCCCCGCTTGCCCGTCTACCGGCTGGATACCGAAGAACAATTGCCGCGCGTTGTCCCGGTTGTCGGCAAATTGCCGCTTTCTACGACAGATTTGCTGGCAGTGCCTTTGCCGGAGGAAATCGAGCCGTTCCGAATGGTAAAATTTTCTGGAGCAGGAGCTTGGGTGGCGATTCCCGGATGGCAGGTAATTTTGAACGCTGAAGATCCGGTGGCGGTTTTGGGAATGAGCGATAAATTGCCGGTACCGCTGCAAGGCAAAGTTGAAGAAGTTTTGATTATTGCCGATCGAGCTCAAAGACAGTGGGATGCTGACAGTTATTTCCTCGCAGATAACGCTGGCAATTTAGAATTGTACTGGTTTGAACAATCCCCGGATATTCCTATTTTGGGGCGAGTTGTTCTGGTGATGCGTCCCAAAAAGATTGTGGATGAAGACTATACCAAAGATGGATGGCAAATTGATGATTAGTGAGTTGACTGTTGACTGTTGATGGTTGTCAGTTGACGGTTGTCAGTTGTCGTTGGTTTTAAGAACGGTTTCTTCGGCTGTTCCCCAATACATAAATTTTATGTGGGTGGAATGACTAATGACTAATGACTAATGACTACTGACTACTGAGGCGGTTTCGGTTCTTGAATTTGCGGAACAGAATGCTGTTTCTTAAATCGATTAAAGCCGTAAACCGCAGCCCCAATTAACAGCAAATAAGGACTGTAAGCCAACAGCCAAATACCCAAAGCAAACAAACCGAGCGTCAATTCACCCACAGAATGAGTCGCTTTCCCCCAAGTTTCCTGCGCCCGCAAACCTAGAGAAGGTTCCTGAGTTTGTTGAGCCGATACTGCTGCTTCTAGAGTTAAGCTAATAGTTGAATAGGCTACTTGATTTCGCAAACTTTTTAACTGAGCGTCAATGCGTTCGATCGACTCCCGAATGTTGCTCAACTCTTGAGAAGCTTTGAGTACATCGCCGACAGAACCCGATCGCTCCATAATTTTTAACACCATTTCCTCGGATTTGCGGAGATTCCGCAGTCTAGCCTCGCTGTCAACTAATTGAGTGGTAACATCCTCAGCCGTCAGAGAACGGTTCTCTACAGTTCCGAGTTTTGCCAAAGCATTTAAAGTAGTTTCTAAACGTTCTTGAGGCACCCGAATCTCCACAGACGCGGTTTGGCGGACACTCGAATCCGGCGGCTTCTGATTTTGGAAACCCAAGATATCGCCTTGCTGTTTTTCGACAATATTAGTAACAGATTTAGTGCTGGCGTCAATAGATTTGACAACTACACTGAGTTGGGCTTTTTTAATCAGTTGGGGACGGGTTGCGGTCGTTTCTGCTGCTTTTTTTGATGCACCAGAAGTTTGTGACCTTTGGGCTGCTGGATCGGGTGCTGGTGCCGATTGTGGAGCCGATTCGGCCACTTGGTTTTCACGGATGCTGGATGAACCTGCGCCGCCTGGAGCGCTGCTGGACGTTTGAGCTCCTCCGCAGCTAGGCAAAGCAATTGTGGAAGATAAAGTTAAGAATACCGCAACAGCAAAACGAGTTGTGCTGTTGTTGGCTGGGTTTGGGTTTGGCTTGTGGGGCGGGGAATTGATTTTGAGGTGAGTTTTCATTTGGGTGACTCCTCTAAAAAAGGCTTGGGTATTGAATTTTATGCTGGTTTTAATTTAAGCTCGAATAGATAGCGTTAGTTTAGCCGATACCGAAATGGAAACGGTAGAGGTTGCAGATTTTTTTATTTTTAACCGCAGATGAACGCAGATAAACGCGGATGTAATAATGACTGATGAATTTGATTCTGATTTTATGCGATCGACAACCAATATCGATCGCCCTGGCAACATTTCCTCTGGGTTAGACTCTGCGGCAGTTTTGCGAGAACAAGCTTGCCTTAAAATTCGCGAAAGCTTGCGTGCGGGGCAGCAAGACATGGCGGATTGGCAAGGCGGTCCCCTTGCTGTTTCGGCGGTTCCGGGGGCCGGGAAGTCTACGGGAATGGCTGCTGCGTCGGCAATTGCGATCGCCCGCAACGGGCTTCACAGCCGCCGCCAGTTAATTGTCGTCACATTTACGCGATCGGCTGCTGCTAATATTAAAGCTAAAATTCGGGAAAGATTGACAGAATTGTCTTTATCTCAAGGCGGTTTTGCGGTGCACACTTTGCACGGTTTAGCTTTGAATATTGCGATGCGCCATCCTGATTTGTCGGGTTTAAATTTAGAAAATTCAACCTTAGTTACTCCCACTCAAAGTCACCGATTAATTCGCACCTGTGTAGAACTTTGGATTGCGGAAAATCCCCGCAGATATCAAGTTTTGTTGGAAGGACAGCAATTCGACGGAGAGGAAACGGAGAGGCTGCGGCGACAATCGGTTTTGCGGACGGAAATTTTGCCGCAGGTAGCTAAAACTGTGATTCACGAGGCAAAATCTTCTGGTTTGTTTCCCGAACAGTTGTTAGAAATGAGCGCTCTTGATACTGGGGATGGTTATGAAATTTTAGCAGTAGCTGGGGGTTTATATCAAAAATATCAGGCTTTGTTGAGGAGTCGGGAATTCATCGATTATGACGAGATGATTTTAGCAGCTTTGCGGGTGTTGGAAAATCCGAAGGCGAGGGCGATCGAGCAAAAGCAAGTATTTGCCGTTTTTGAGGACGAAGCCCAAGATTCGACACCTTTGCAAACTCGGCTTTTGAAAACATTGGCGAGCGATCCAGAGCCTGCTAAATCACCTCCCAATTTTATCAGAGTTGGCGATCCAAATCAAGCGATTAATTCTACTTTCACTCCCGCCGATCCGATTTATTTTAACCAATTTTGTGATGAGTGCGAAGTAGAGAATAAGTTAGCGACAATGGACGGTGCCGGTCGCAGCACCCAAGTAATTATCGAGGCCGCTAACTTTATGTTGCAATGGGTAAATGGTTCGGAATTAGCGAAAAATGAAAAGCCTTTTCGCGACCAAACTATTAAGCCAGTACCCAGCGATGACCCGCAGCAAAATGCAAATCCGGCTCCGATTGGTCGAGGCTTAGAATTGCATACTCCGCGCGATATTTACCATACAGTTGAGTTGATTGGTAAGCGGGTAATTGAGTTAGTAGAAGAATTTTTACCAGCAGAGTTTGAATTTGGAATAAATGGCAAAAATATCGAATCAGGCGGTGAAGCGAGCGATGGGGAAAATAGTGCAAAATTGCCCTTAGAAAATCTGAAATCGATGGCTATTTTGGTGCGGGAAAATAAACAAGGTAAGTTTATCAAAGAAGTGCTAGAAAATCCTCAAAAACACGGATTAAGCTTTGATTTGCGTAAATACGGGATTAAAATTGAGGATGTGGGAGAACGCGACAGACATTCTCAAGTACCTTGGGAAATCTTAACACTGCTGCAATTTCTCGATCGCCCGCACTCTCCAGACTACCTGAAAGCAGCCTTAAAGATTTTGAGCGATCGACAACTCATCCCCAAACAAGACTACAATGCTTTTGCTACCAGCCCCGAACAATTCCTTTACCCAGGCCCCCTAGACCCCCAGCAGTCAGATCCCGTTCGCAAATGCCGCTATTTTTGCTGCGGTTTGCTGCAAGCTAGCTTAGAACTGCCGCCCTACCAAATCATTTCCTTCTTAGCCTTAGCGCTGCAATACGACCAAACAGAATTAGCCACCGCCGACAAATTAGCAGAACGAGTAGCAATCCAAACAGCCGGCAACAATTCAATGCGGAATATTTTGGGCGTACTTAGCGAAATTGTCAGTTCCGAAAGATTTGAACCTGTGGATGCAGACGACAAAATAGAAGAACGTTATACCAGCAAAGGTCAACTAACAATTATTACCATGCACAAAGCTAAAGGATTGGATTGGGATTGCGTATTTTTGCCGTTTCTGCACGAACAAACCATCCCCGGAAATTTGCGGGTTTTGCCGCAAACCCGATTTTTAGGAGATTTCACTTTAGCAGAGGTAGCGAGAGCACAAATTCGAGCAAGTTTGCACGGAAAATATCCTTTACCAAATCTAGGCGAAGCGTGGGAACAAGCAGGTTATTTGAAAACAGCAGAAGAGTTTCGACTGCTGTATGTGGCGATGACGCGAGCAAAAAGTTTGTTGTGGATGGCGGCGGAGAAAAAAGGGCCTTTTACGTGGAACAAACCAGAGAATTTACAGGAGCAAAAACCTTGTCCGGTAATGCCTGTCTTGAAGCAGAGATTTCCGAGTAATGCTATATAAAAGAAGTAAGAATTATATCATGTCCGGTCGATTACGCCAAATCATACCAATTTTAAAAAAGAATGCAACAGTATTCTTGTTCCCCCCGCAATGCAGCGGGGGGGCTAGGGGGGGTCGAAG
>NZ_JAUBTV010000049.1:0-57266 GCF_036705145.1 Microcoleus sp. B5-D4
AACCTTTTAAGTGGACATATAAGGGTAAAGTCTTGGCTGTTTAATAGTCTGTGTATTTACGCCGAGCTGTACTAGTTATAAAATGGAATCTACTAAAGATCGCGATCGACTAAATTCTCACAACCCTTCACTTGACAAGTGGCTGCGATTTTTAATTATCGCCGTATTAGTCATAGGCATTTTATTTCGCTTCGCCAATCTCGATCGCAAATTTTACTGGATCGACGAAACATATACTTCTTTGAGAGTTTCTGGCTACACCGAAGCTGAAATAATCAAAGAAATTTCGTACCAGAAAATAACCTCGCCTGCGGATTTACAAAAATATCAGCAGATAAATTCCGAAAAAACTTTAAGGGATACCCTGAATTCTTTAGCAACAGAAGACCCCCAACACCCTCCTCTGTATTATGTACTAGCGCGATATTGGGCGCAATGGTTCGGCAGTTCCGTTGCAGCAATGAGAAGTTTGGCCGCCGTGATTAGCCTGCTAGTATTTCCCGCAATTTATTGGCTGGCTTGGGAGTTATTTGAATCTTCAGCCGTAGCGTGGATGGCGATCGCACTTTTCGCAATTTCTCCCTACCACATCCTATTTGCCCAAGAAGCAAGACAGTACAGTTTGTGGACATTAACTACTATTTTATCCAGTGCAGCCTTGCTGCGAGCAATGCGCTCTGACGAAAATCAAAATGCTGTCGCCCTCGTTCTTTCCTGGGCGCTTTATGCAGGCACAGCAACACTGGGATTGTACACCCACTTGTTATTTGTCTGCGTCGCGGCTGCCCACGCACTCTACGTCGCAGTTATTGCCAACTGGCGCGATGTGAAAACATTCATTTCCTATTATGTAGCATCCTTAATCGCATTGAGTGGCTTCATGCCTTCCCTGGTAAATACTGTAGAAAACTTCAATCAAGTTAGAAGCACAACAATATGGGCAGAACAAACAAATTACTTAAGATTAGTCAGCAGGTGGGTTGGTTCCGTCACCATAGCATTTTTTGATATTGGCATTGATGGAAGTGCCAACGCCACACAACTAGCCTTGCTAGTTCCTGTTGGCATAATCCTGCTAGCTTTAGTCGGCTATGCCCTTTATTTTTTATGCCGACAAACACCAAAGCGAGTGTGGTTGATTGTATTGTTATTAATTGCAACAACTGCTTTGTTTTTAGCAGTACCTGATCTAATCAAGGGTGGAAGGCGATCGGCAAATCCGCGATATTTAGTTCCTTGTTATGTGGGAGTTCAGCTAGCAGTGGCTTACCTGCTGTCTGCGAAAATTAGTAACTATTTGGAGAAGTTAAAACAGCAAAAACTGTGGAAAATAGTTATAGTTGCAGTTTTTTCAGCAGGTATTATATCCGGTGGAGTTAGTTCTCAAGCAGATATTTGGTGGAATAAAGGCAGCGGTTGGTTGCGTGCCTTGGAAGTAGCTGAGACTGTCAATCAAGCCAGCAATCCCCTAATTATCAGCGATGCCAATATCGCACATATCATGCCTTTAAGTTATTACCTAGAACCAAAAGTCAAACTGCTAATAGAACCACGCTGTTACACTTCTTGCTACAAAAATCGAGAATTGGCAAAGAAAAAACCCCAACCGCCACCAATTCCCGGCGGTTTCAGTGAGTTGTTTTTATACAGACCTTCCTCTACTTTGCGATCGGCAATTCAGCAACAAAACTATCAAATAGATCCGGCTGACACTAAAGTCGATCTTAATCTGTGGAAAATTACCAAGAAATAATCTCAAACATTAAGGCCAAAAACACGGGTTTGCTGCCAAAAAATAAATGTCTTATTCACTGCGACATACTGACCCTAAACGGCATTTGTGGAAGTATGTCGCAAGTATAGTTTAATAGGGTTGCTTTTCGTGGTAAGCTAAAAGTTAAGAATAAAAAAATAAGATCAAAAATCTCAAATGACAGTCACTGAAACCTCCAACATTCGTAAACTGCTGTGTGATCCAGACTTAGGGCTGATTCCTCACCTAGAAAAGTGCCTGAAAGATTTGCACTCATCTGCGATCGCCAGTGGAGAGAAATTCAAGGTAGAACCTTACGATATAGAACTCAAAAGCTGCCACACCCAGAAGCATCCCAACGACCAAAAACCCCTCGTCACCCAGTCAGTGTTAATAAAAGTTCCCCTGACTGGGAAAGTTCAAGACAAGATGCACCTATATCTGATCGCAACTGAGTTGCAGAACCAAATCGACGTTAAAATTATCGACTGGAGTGCCTTAGAACGCCGCCAATACGACATTCAGGGCATCCCCTTAAAGCAGCCGATCACCAAAATAGACGGCCAGATGAATTACGAGTTAGTATTCGATCGACCAACCTACTGCTGCATCACCCTGTGTCGCCAATTTGACTTAACTTACGCCGCCAATTTTTAATTTGGCTTGTAGGGACGGGTTTCACCAACAATATTTAGGTTAATTAACAATCTATAAAACCCGCCCCTATCCCACGGTAAACCCCTTGTACATTTTTCGCATTCAATACAAATCAATGTTGATGTAGATTGTTAGTTGTGTGGGGGCGGGATATTATGGTTAATCGATCGGACATGATATTATCAATGAATTCAAACCGCTCGATTCGCAGTTTCCGCAAGAATCCTCTTAATATCAGCAGGAGTCAGACTCGGATTAGCTTGCAACATCAAAGCTATCACGCCGGATACTTGTGGCACTCCCATTGAAGTACCGGCAAAATATCGATAGGGAATCCCCGGTTGAGAAAGGGGCACAGTTGAATAAACATCACTAGAATCCGCCCTACCACCGTCGCCGCCCGGAGCAACAAAATAATTAATTGCCTGCGAACCAGCCCGGTTAGAATAATCCCCAAACAAGCCATTTCGGGTAACACCACCGACAGCAATTCCTACCTCATTGGCAAACCGAGCCGGATAATCTACTTGTGGGCGAGCATCATTTCCCGCCGCCGAAATCACGATCGCGCCTTGAGCTTCGACCGCTCGAATCGCCTCCAATTCTTGAGCATTCAACTGTAGGCCGCCCAAACTCACATTTATGATCTTTGCTCCATTTGCTACTGCATAATTAATCGCATTAATTTCATCCCGAATTTTACCCACCCCTGCCCTATCGAGTATTTTCAAAGGCATAATCTTCGCAGTCGGAGCCGTTCCAGTAATCCCAACCCCATCTTTTTTCGCAGCAACTAAACCCGATATATGAGTGCCGTGATTGTTATCATCCATCGGGTCATTATCGTTGTTGACAAAATCCCATCCTCGGAAATCGTCAACAAAGCCATTGCTATCATCATCAACCCCGTTGCTAGCTTTATTGCGACCGATCGCATCAACACCAGTTTCCCCCGCATTACTCCAAATATTCCCCGTCAAATCCGGGTGATTGTAGTCAACTCCGCTGTCAATAACTGCCACCACAATTCCGTCTCCAGTCAAGCCCTGGGCCCAAACCTCTGGAGCTTTAATTAAATCTCTGCCCCACTCGTCGCCACCCAAGTCGGGAACATCAGGGAAAGTTGCAGTACCTTGAGCTTTAGCAACTGCCGCTGCTGCATTCACCAAACCGAACCCAAAACGAGAGTCAAAACCTTGCAAGTTGCTCGGATTGTTAGGAGAAACAGTTGCAGGAGTTGCAGACAGATTGAGGGAGAAATTTGTACTGCCTTGGTATTGATAAACTCGGATAAAGTAAGTTCCTGCCGCTAAACCGTTGATGTCGATCGCTTCCGGCGATAAATTCGGTTGTTGAGAAGAAGCAATAATATCGGTGAAGTCAATAGAATTGTCGCCGTTAATATCTTTAATTAGAGCAAGATCAACATCCGCAGTCAAACCGCTGACAGTTAATTTAAAGTCGCTATTTGCAGGCAAAGTAAAGCGGTAAAGGCCGTCTGGCCGGGCGTTGTTAACCGAGTCTGCGATCGTTTGAGTGCCACCCAAAACGCCTAAATCGCGAGCTTGATCCAGTTGGTTGCCCAATACGGTAGTTGCAGAGATGAATGTATTGGCGAGGTCTTGTGGAGATGCGTTGGCTACCAAGCCTAAAATAGCATTGGATTGGCGAATTTTAATTAATGTATTGGAAAGACCGGGGGCGATCGATATTTCTTCGAGAATCAAGTCAGCTTCGGTAAGATTGTCAGTCAGTCCGATCGAATCCACAAAACTGTTAAAGTCAGTAATCACGTCTGCCGCAGTCGCATCGGAGACTGCAGAGTCGCTGCGGAGGACAAAGGTATCTGGGCCCAAACCGCCTGTTAGCGTATCTTTACCCCCATCGCCCACTAAAACGTCGCTGCCGTCGCCGCCGTTGAGGGCGTCATCTCCCTTACCTCCCTGCAAGGTATCGCTACCGGCATCGCCAAACAGGAAGTCGCTGCTGACACCGCCGTTAAGTACATCGTTGTCTGCGCCCCCTAACAGCGTATCGGAATTGCCACCGCCGAGAATGCGATCGTTACCATTATCACCGCTAATTATTTCGGCATCCGACGAACCGACAATAAAATCGTTGCCGCCGAGGGCAAAAAGTCCGTTAGGATAAGGAGTCACAAAGCCCGGAGTCAAGGCGAAACTATTGGGGCTATCATCTAAAAGATAGGAAAAACCGTCAGGGCTCGGGCCGGGCATAGAAATGTACTCCTAGCGAGGTATATCGATCTAAATTTTAGATTTTAAATTTAAGTTTGTGGTTAAAAACGCCCTAAATAGTCTGTAATGCGGGCATTACGCACAGTCTGTAGAGGTCTGCATAGGTTAGGTTAAACTAAGATGTTCCACCCTTCTCAATTACTTGTTTAGGAACAGGCTTTTCGGCCTGTTCCACAAGAATGTTGATTTATTGTGGAACGGGCATCTTGCCCGTTTAGGAACAGGCTTTTCGGCCTGTTCCACAAAAATGTTGAGTTATTGTGGAACGGGCATCTTGCCCGTTTAGGAACAGGCTTTTCGGCCTGTTCCACAAAAATGTTGAGTTATTGTGGAACGGGCATCTTGCCCGTTCTTGACAAGGGTGCAACATCTCAGGTTAAACAGATTTATTCCGTCATATCATGCCGTGTAAATCAAGCACAATTCCGCCTTAGCCCATCTAAAATATAAAATCTCAAACAGTATAACTTAATCCCAAATTCAAAATCGGGATCAGAAAATGGGAAAACAACACTTGCATCGAATTCAAAATTTTTTCAACATCGCGAAGTCGCATTTAAAGCCTTATTTGCGCTATTTGATTTTAGGCGGGACGTTTTTATTTATTGCCAAAGCTTTTTTAACTCACTGGCGAGAAGTCGCGAATATCCAAATTCGAGCCGAAAGTTTTCCGTTGCTGGCGATCGCCCTTGGCGTCACTTTACTTTCTCTAATTTTTGTCGGCTGGGTGTGGATGTTGATTTTGCGGGAATTCCGTCAACCTGTAACTGCCGCCTGGGCGATTCAAGTTTTTCTCAAAACTAATATTGCCAAGTATTTGCCGGGGAATATTTGGCATTTTTGGGGTCGAATATTGGACGCCAAAAAGGCAGGAATTTTCCCGAAAGCTGCTACTCTCAGCGTGTTGCTGGAACCGCTGCTGATGGCTTCTGCGGGCGTTTTGATTGGGTTGATTTGTTTTGAAAAATTCAATTGGTGGTTGCGGATTGTCGGTTGTGCTGCTATTTTAACGGCGATTCACCCCCGAATTTTAAATCCGATCGTCCTATTTGTAGAGCGGTTGAAGTTATCCAAGAACAATGGGGAAAATTCAGAACTTGGGGAGGATCGGGGCGAGCGACAAACTTTGCGTTTAGAGTCTACCTCCAGTCTAACTAAAAAAACATCGAGTGTCAAGTCTAAGCGCCCAATTAATTTGCCAATTAAACGCTATCCTTTAGTGCCGTTAATCGGACAAATGTGTTTTATCGGATTGCGGGGCGGCGGTTTTTTGCTAACTGTAACGGCTTTAACTCCGGTGGAATTTAGCAATATTCCCAACTTGTTCGGTGCTTTTTGTTTTGCGTTTGTTGTCGGTTTAGTCGTACCGGGAGCACCGGGGGGAATGGGAGTATTTGAAGCAACGGCGATCGCCCTGCTGTCCGATCGCTTTTCTACGGGTATAATTTTGAGTGCCGTGGCTTTGTATCGGATTATCAGCATTCTGGCGGATGTTTCGGGTGCATTTTTAGCTAAACTCGATCGCCAGCGAAATCAGCGCAGTAAAAAAAGGTGAATTTAAAACTAAATATTGTCGTGATTGTAGGGTGCGGGGCTGAGAATGTGAGATTATGTGCGATCGAACTACAAACCTATTTAATTGCGGATGCGATATCAGATTAAAGCATTTTTTCCAGAAATTGCTTGGCGCGATCGCACTTCGGGTGACTAAAAAACTCCTGCGGCGGCACATCTTCCGCCACCTTTCCGCCATCCAGAAACAAAATCCGGTGGGCGACTTCCCGCGCAAAACCCATTTCGTGAGTTACAATTGCCATTGTAATTCCCGTTTTCGTCAAAGCTTTCATTACATCTAACACTTCTTTAACCATTTCTGGATCGAGTGCAGAAGTCGGTTCGTCCATCAACAAAATTTCCGGTTCCATAGCCAAACAGCGGGCGATCGCCACCCGCTGTTTTTGTCCCCCCGAAAGCTTAGAAGGATAAATCTCGGCCTTATCTGACAAACCCACTTTTTCCAGCAATTCTAACCCCTTCAGACGCGCCTCATCCTTAGCCACCTGCTTCACCTTTACAGGGGCATACATCACATTTTGCAGCACAGTCATGTGGGGGAACAAGTGGAAATGCTGAAAAACCATCCCCACTTTCTGGCGGATTTTCAGAATATCTACCTTCGGCAGAGTAATATCCACCCCGTCAATATATATGTGCCCCGAAGTCGGAATTTCCAGTAAATTCAAACACCGCAAAAAAGTAGACTTGCCGCACCCCGAAGGGCCGATAATGGCAATCACTTCTCCTTTATGAATCTCAGTAGTTATCTCGCGCAAAACCTTCAGATTGCCAAAAGATTTATACAGGCGATCGACCTTAACTGCTAGTTTGGAGTCTGCGTTCGAGTACATTGGCCCCCCAAGTTAAACTAAGCACCATCAAATAATAAATTGCACCGACAAATATCAAAGGTTCAAAGTAAATATACTTTTCTGCTCCCACAATTGTAGCGCGGCGCAGCAAGTCTTCTACGCCAATTACTGAAACTAAAGCTGAATCCTTCAGCAAAGCAATACTTTCATTCACCAATGCAGGCAAAATATTTTTCAACGCTTGCGGCAAGATAATATCGCTCATCATCAGTTTGTAGGGAACGCCAAGGGATTCTGCGGCTTCTTTTTGACCTTTATCTACGGCTTGAATTCCCGCGCGGATTGTTTCGGAAATATAAGCCCCAGAATTCAGGAAAAAAGTAATCACGCCAGCTTGCAGCGCCGATATATTATAGCCCGTAAGCTGCGGCGTTGCAAAATAAACTAAAGTCAACTGCAAAATTAGCGGTGTTCCGCGAAAAATTGAGGTGTAAGCAGTGGCAAACCAGAACAGCGGTTTAATGCTAGAAATCTTAAACAGAGACAGCACGATTCCCCAGATAAATCCCAGAAATGCTGACAGCAAGGTAAAAGTTAGCGTTACCCAAAGCCCGGACAAAATATAAGGCAAACTCGGCAAGATTTTGCCAAAATCTAACCCGAACTTGGACGCTACCGCAGGCTGATTTGCTTGAGCAGGTTCTTGCGGAATCGGTCGAGAAAACCACTTAGTAGCTAGTTCCTTAATTTGACCGCTGGCTTTCATTTGCTGAAGGACTCGGTTGAATTCTGGAACTAATCTCGAACCTTTCGGAAAGGCGATCGCCGAACCGCTTTCTTCAGTATTTGGGATTGTGTTAAATTCCAAGTCCGGGTTCGCTGCGGCATAACCCGTAGCGACAGTATCCTCAATCACTCCTGCGGCGATGCGGTTCGATTTAATTTCTTGAATAATGTCAGGAATCCTATTGAGAGCAGCCAGTTGCACCCCGGCCATTTTTTTCACAGCTTCCTGCTGAATGCTTCCGAGTTGAACGCCTACTTTTTTCCCCGCTAAATCTGCCGCTTTGGTCAAATTGCTGCCTTTATTGGCGACAATTGTATTTTGAGCTTCGTAGTAAAGGTCAGAAAAAGCAACATTTTTTTTCCTTTCTGCTGTGGGAGTCATTCCAGCCATCACAAAATCGGCTCTTCCCGCCTGCAAAGCGGGAATTAAGCCGTTAAAATCCATGCCAACTACTTTCAGTTCGTAGCCTAATTTTTTAGTAATATATTTGGCAATATCGATGTCAAAACCGATGATTTCGTTGCCGCTAACAGCAGTATCTTTAAATTCATAGGGCGGGTAGTCTGGGGAAGTCGCTAGTGTTAAAGTCTTGTTGGCTTGGGCGTAGCTGGCGATCGCAATTAAACAAATGGCGATCGCGATCGCCGCCACCAGCATTGACTTTAATTTTAAACGTTTCATATCGAACATTGTCCTAAAAAATCCCCTCGCCAACAAATTATGCGAAACTTCACAATTATGTCACCACTCTCAAGATAGATAAGATGGGTAGGGTGCGTCAGGTTGGAGATTCTTAGTCAGCATAGAAAGTGTGATTCTGACGCACTATTTGTTGCAAAATGCGTTAGTTATGAAATTGTTGGTTTGTAGGAAAAATCATGCTAACTGACGCAGGCTACTTAAAAGTAAATCACGCTCAATACTTAATCCGTGTATCCGTGTCAATCCGTGTCGTGCCTGCCTTCTTCTCTAACATTTGAGAAAGTAAAGCTGGTTCGCACAACTCCCACCCATGTTGTACCGTTGTCTTAGTTGCGATCGGTATTTCTAATCATCCAGCATATTCCATTTGTATGTGGTGCACGGTATTCAGTAGATGAGAGCAAAAGCTGATTGGGCGCGGGTTCCTTACGATTTGTTGGAACTGATCAGGAATCGGATTGTGAATGAGGTTAAGGGGGTGAATCGGGTGGTTTACGATATTACTTCTAAGCCACCGGGTACGATCGAGTGGGAGTGATTTTTAGTTAGCGATCGAGTAGGCGGACAGATTTTTTTGTCCGTCTGCACAGACTATTTAATTGCGATCGCGCATTTCAGCATCCAGGAGCAGTTCGCACTGTTGAAATACGTAATTAATACTGGCAAATAGTCGATTTAGGTCATCAATCAAGTAAGACTGTTTGTTTTTAGTAAAACTATTTGACTTCAGCTTGCCAAACTGCCATACTCCCCCATTCGAGACAATTCCAAATACTTCTTGCTCTGAGTTTTCATTCAGTCGCTGTGCCGCAATCATTTCAGCTAAACACTGAGCCCATCCATTTTCAAAGTTATCTTGTTTCGCTTCCACTAACAGAAAGTAAGGTTGTTCAAAAACCACTTTTCCTAATGAAGAACGTTTAGCCAAAATATATTCAGGAAATCCCGAAAGATATTGGTCATAGGTGAGAGATTGATGGCTCCACAAAACAAACCCGCTGTAATAGCGCTTCCAAACTTCTTTGAGCACTGGGTAAATTAAATTTTCGCAAATTGCAAATTCTGAATTATCAACAACTCCTTCTCGCATTGTAAATTCTAAATCTTCTCTAAAATAGTCAGAGACATGAAACTCTGTTTCTACTATGAAGTTAGATTCCGTGTAGGTAATCTGAAATTCTTTGAGGACTGAACTGACTGTTTTGTAAGCGCTAAAGGGCATAGTTATTTCCTGTGAAAAACGACGCGAGTTTTACAGAGTCGTACAACGTCATGAGCATCAATTTCTTTCCGGGGCGGGTTCGATCGCAATTGCTAATGTCATAGGCTCTACCAAGTTGCTACTTCTATATTAGCAAGCATCTGTTATGGTTCTAGATTACCGCAGTTTTTTCGTGAAAGTCGATCGCCCGTATGGCCCCATAAAGCTTGAAACTCAAGCGAAATTTGCAAATCCGCCCTCAAAATTCCGCGACAACGATTTGTTAGCCCGCTCGGTACACTAGAGTTGTACTCTAATTTGAGAGAGTTCAACCTCCTCTGATTTGATGGCTCTAAAATACTGAAATTTCCCTACTTCAGTATTTTCAATTATTCTAAAACCTGCTAGTTCAAGTCCCCTAATAAACCCTTGAATATCTTTCATGTGGGAAGTGACCTCATAAATCCAGAGCTGTCCATCAAGTTTGAGTGTACGGGCGGCTTCTCGAATATAATCAGCGATGTTTAAACCCATAAGTGACAGATTAAACATAGCAACGTCCAGACAGCTATCCTCCAAAGGCACACGAGCCATATCGCACTCAATAACCGAATCATTTATAGCAATAAAATCAAAGCTATGAACTATATGCTTACCAGCAAGAGCTTTAGCTATCAGTGCTTCCCCACAACCAAAATCAGCCACTACTAAATCCGAGCGCTTCTGAAGCCACTTGATAGCCTCCTCATAAGGAGTAACTGACCAGGTTTTTCGAGCTTCTTGATAAAGGGTATGATATTGCATCCACTCTTCTGGATTGCCTTGCAAGCGTTCATAGTTAGTGTGACTGTAACTGTTATTCCAACGGGCATTCATACGGCTAAAATCACCGTACTGAAAATTGCGTCGCTGCACATCTATAGGATCAACATCTGGAAGTGGAACAAAGATTCGAGGGCGAATAATTGATTTTTGTTCACCTGTTTTCAATCGTTCTAACCACTGCCGCAAGTCTCGAAATGCTTGAGATTCTGTTCTTAATTGTCCTTCAGGCATCACACCATCAACCGCAGCATCGGCAACTGTTTGTTTGTTTTGTAACCGAGCTAATCGCCCCTCATCCCAACTCCAGCGTTCTCCGTTATCGACACCATAAGTTACAGGCATGAGGATTGTGAGAGTATCGTGAATTTGCCCCTGACGATTCAATCGCCCTTCTAGCTGCTCTAATTCAGCACTTGTCCAGGGTGGAATATTCAGAATTAGGCGATCGCAAACTCGTTGAAATCCATCGACACCAGTAGCCATTGCACTACTGGCAATCAAAATGTCTGTAGAGCCATCAATAAAATTGTTACGGCCACTCTTATCTCCCCCCATGTGAAAACCGACAGTCCATCCTTCTCCCTCGATCGCCTCTTTTAGCTGATCGACAATGCCCTCAACGTAATGAGTATAAACAATTGTTTTTGGTTGAAGTTCCTTCAAAATCGCTGGAATTCGGGCGCGGGTAAGGATTTGCTCCATCTTTAGAAGAGATGTAGCTTTTTCTCGCATTTCATCAACCAAGTGAGTACAATTAACTGGAATCGTAACCCTGTTGATTTTGATCTTAGGCTTGACTCTGGAGCGAATTCCCAGAGTAACAAGTGCCTGATGTAAACGCATACAGTTGTTAAGCGTAGCTTTTTCACCTAAATCAGATCGTTCTATACCTGTTACTAATTCAACTAAACTTTTACCTTCTTTTAGGTTATTAATTACAGGAGTTGCACTCATTCCCAGCACATGAAGATCAGGATTGTTCTCAGTTGCATTCGTAATCAGTGCAAGAACCATCTGTCGCCGTTTAGATGGATCATCACTACGATGTTTACAACGATGAATCTCATCCACAATGATGAGGTCAATTTTGTATCGTTCTAGCAGTTGTCGAATGTGAGCAGGTGTTGAGGGTTGCTGGAACATTTCATGATTCAGCAGAATGTAGTGATGTCCCTCCTCAATCTCTAACCAATGAGGATTGAAATTTTTTATTGTTACTCGACTATCTGGAAAAACGTGCTTGATTTCTCCATGCCAGTTTGGAATTGTATCTAATGGAGAGATAATTATTGTGAGATGAGAATCAATAATGCGGCTGCTAAGAATACCACCTATCGTTTTACCTGTTCCTGTCAACGAAAGATTTAACATCCGCTTTCGATTGCGTAGCTGTACCGCCGCTAACTTCTGCATTAAGTTTGGAGGGGTAATTTTGCCATTAATGCGGAATGCCCAACCTGACGGAATTTGCATATCCCGCGCTTGGTTGTATTCGTCAAGAAATTGATCTCTCACCTGACGACCATAACCCTCATCGGTAAATGCTTCTACACCTTCAACAGCAGATTCATCCTCAAAAACTTCTGCCCAAATCCGATTAAGCCTAGAAGCAATAAAGAAATCAATCGCCTCTTGATCTGCTGAAGCAACAACTTGACTACTTAGAAATTCTAGGCTTTTCTGTACTTTTACTTTTGGCAGTTCATTAGATTTATCAAGTTGTTGTGGAGAATCACCCTTTGTTTCAAAACTTTGAGAGGTTTCATCAACAATCTTTAGTTCAGAATCTCCTTTTATATCCTCATCTAAGCTAGTCTCAACCTCAGAGATTTTGATTTGCTTACCTTGAATTAAATCTCGAAGTTTTTGCCCTGTCAGTTTACCCTTGATAATATCTTTGACGATCTTGAGTCCGTCAGTATTCGTTGTATCTAAAACACCTGATTGCTCAAATATTTTATATAGTTCAGCCTGAGTTAGGTTGGGAATATGAACTTCTAAACTAGCTACAAACTGACGAATTGCTTCTAAAGACCAGCCAAAACAACGAGCGCATCCGCTATTACCTCGACTCCAAGAAGCTCTCGTAATACTATTAATCTGAGTTGTCCATTCATAACCATCATGTGGACACTTAAACCAAGCTTCTTGGCTAGATCCCTTAGTCAATGCTGTTGGTTCTAAACCAAGTTGATTATTTTTTTCATAATCCCAATATTGATCAACATAGTCAGGATAAAGAGCAATTAATGATGTAGTTTCAGTAGCAATTTTACCGCTACAAGCTGGACAACCACTGTTTCCTTTTTTCCAAGATCCTTTTGATATGGAAGTGATTGTTGCTACCCACTCATACCCATCAATAGGACATTTAAAGAAAGCTTCTTTTCTCGATCCCGTTGTTAATTTCATAGCATCGATTCCTAGCTCATTATTGGCTTGGTAAAACCAATACTTAGCAACTTCATCAGGAAATTCAATCCCAATAGGATTTGCTTGACCCCATTCCCCTCGCTTTCTTTCATTAGTACCATTACATACTCGGCATCCAGCATTACCCTTTGACCATTGTTGCTTGATTGT
The DNA here is from genome assembly GCF_036705145.1 of Microcoleus sp. B5-D4. Classification (NCBI taxonomy): domain Bacteria; kingdom Bacillati; phylum Cyanobacteriota; class Cyanophyceae; order Oscillatoriales; family Microcoleaceae; genus Microcoleus; species Microcoleus sp. B5-D4. The sequence goes on from NZ_JAUBTV010000049.1 coordinate 13,136, forward strand.
TGAGGCAACAATTGCCTGCCATTCATTGCCATCATGGGGGCATTTAAACCAAGCCTTTTTATTACTACCTAAAGAAAGGGTGACTGGATCTAAATCCAGTTCTTTATTTTTTTCGTAATCCCAGTATTGACTAATCAGTTCAGGATAAACTTCTATTAAACTAGCATTTTTTTCAGCCTTCTTTTTTCTACCTGCACACTTTGGGCATCCACTTGTCCCCCTATCCCAACTGGTCTTAATATCGTTAGGTCTTTTTTCCCATGAGTGTCCATCAATAGGACATTTAAGCCAAATAAATTTGCTGGTACTCCCAGCAGCAATATCTTCAGGTTTGATATCTCCATTCTTTTCATAATCCCATAATTTTGCAACTCTTTCTGGGTAGAGGACAGCTAAACTCTTTAAATAAAAGTTATTTTTTAACTGTTCGTTTTTCTCTTGTTCCGCGATGGCTTTCGCTTCTTCTTCAGCAACTTTTTCTTTTTCACGTTCTTTCAAATATTCATGGAATGCAGGATTGACATCAAGAACCTGCCTAACTCTTTCTCTACTTAATCCATGCTGATCGCCTATATCCTGATAGCTAAACCCTTGTTTATAAAGCTCTAAGAACTGATTACTCTTCTGAAGTTTCGCCTCTCTGATTTTAGTTAATTTAGATAATTTTTTTTTGCTTTCACTTTCTGCTTCTGGCGAAAAATCTACTCCTCCATCATCATTCTGCCCTTGCCAAATTTGACAAATAGCCTGCCCCAAATCGGTTAGAGAAACCCGCTCATCTTTTAATTGAACAAGACCTCTATCCTGAAGATTGAGTAATGTCCTTTTGACAGAAGTAAATTTTTTTATGGGTTCAGAGGATAAATATAGCGATTGAAGAATGAGTTTCTGCATCCTACCAAACCCCTTTCTAGCCTCTCGGATATTGTACGCATCATCCATAGCTCAACCTGAATAATTAGAGGTGTCTATGTACTATTTTATAGATAAATGCGGAATATATGCCTAATATAGCCCAAAAACAAATCAGGAGATTTTAGACTAACGGGAGGTCATTGATCCGGGGCTGATGCGGTTGGTGATTTAGACTTGGTTATGGGATGAAACTTACCAAAGTTAGATGGGTGAACTTACCGCCGACGGCATTCGTGACTTCCGCACGACCTATGGGCAGACCACGAACCCTAGCAGTTTCCCCCTTTTTCAATTTACCCGAACCTTCCATAGCCAATAGATCAACAATTGACCCGGAGGTGGTTGGGCGCTTTGGGTTCAGAAGTCGAAATTCTGCTACCTTGGGACTTGCGACCGAAAATGGCCGTAGAAATCCAAAAAACTCGGAACTTGTACCAATAGTCTTTTGCTCGATAATTATCAAAGCTATTGTGGAAAACTTGCCGATTTCTGTGGAAAAACCCCTTTTTCCTGTGGAAAACTGCTACTAAATTAAGTGCGATCGCTCTAACCCGATTGATAGGATTTAAAAAATTGGAGGAATTGCGGTAAGTAAAAATACTTTCCCGATTCTTGAATTAATCCGTATCTCCGTGTCAAAATCACTGGTTGTGCCTTCATTTTTCAGAATCGTAGCTAATTTGGTCGGAATGGTAAGCCGGCGGCTCAACGTGAATTAAGATGCGTACAGGGCTGAAACGTTCTTCCAAACGGGCTTCTACTTCTTCTGTAATCCGGTGAGCTGTTTCTACATCGACAGCATCCACAATCATGTGCATATCAATAAATACTTGACGCCCTACAACGCCACGGGAGGCGATCGAGTGACAGTTGACAACCCCCGGTACATCGATCGCGATCGCGTGAATAACTTCCGGTGCGATCGCCATTTCATCCACCAACCAAGGCAGATTTTCCCTTAAAACCTTCCAACCGCTGCTAAATACCAAAACAGCCACAGGAAAAGACAAAAACACATCCAGAAATTGCAGTTGAGGTATATTCCAAACCTGCCCTTGCCAAACACCAATCAACCCGCCGATGACCATAATTGTCACCCAAACATCGCTCATCGTGTGCTGAGCGTCAGCCACTAAAATCGCGCTACCGAGACGTTTTCCCACCCTGCGCTCGTAAAAAGTGACAAAAATATTAATTCCCAGTACAATCAACAAAATCCACAGTTCATTTGGCGATATTTTGACAACTTTACCCCCGTTAATCAGCCTTTCGACAGCACCGCTGAGAATTTCAAAACAGGCAATTCCCAGAAAAGCAGCAATTCCCAGAGCTCCGAGAGCATCAAATTTTTGGTGTCCGTAGGGATGATCGCGATCGGGCTGCGGATTGGCATAATGATTAGTTACCAATCCTAAAATATTATTAGCGCTGTCCGTGACGCTGTGCAAAGCATCTGCCAGCAAACTGAGGGAACCAGTCAGCCATCCCACGGCTGCTTTAATTGCCATCACCAGCAAATTTAGCAATAAGGTAATTATTAAAACCTTGCGGACTTCGGAACGGTTATCGGCAACCATAAAATCTCCTCTATCTGCCGTCAAGTTTTCTGGTTTCTAGTTTAAAGCTTATCAAGTCCTAAAAGGTTAAAAGTATTGCTGAATCTAGCTGGCAACTAGATTTATATTCATTAATTTAGCCTAGCTTCTTGAGACAAATTTTAATTAATAGCAGTTTCGCTGCCCAATTTTGCTTGCAGGTACTTCTTTTAGGTTATTGTATATTTTATCATTAACTATTGTATGTTAAATTTCATTGCCCATGTCTCTTTCTCCGCTGACACTGAATTTAGTCGAAGGTTCTGTCTCCTTTAGCTTTTCCCCGCAAGCCGCGCGGGATTTGCAAAGCGAGATTGCAGCTTTGATGGAAAGCTTGAAAGCTGTAGCAGCCAAAACCGCTGGCGCTAAAGCTTCTCCCCAAAAACCGATGGAATATCGGTATGCAGGAGATGTATTTTTGGAAGTTTTCTGCAACCCGAATATCTGGCCAACTCCTTTTGCTGCGAAAGTGCTGATTACGGTTCGGGACGATCGTGTGCGCGTGACCACCGAAGCCGAACTCAGCCGCCTGCGTGACGATCTCGCTCAGTATATCGAACAAGTCGGTTGAGAATCTCAACCTGAAACTCGCCCGTTTGTCAAGGTTAAATTCCCATTAGAATCATTGGGGTTTTGGCTTCAGTAGGGTGCGTCAGCTAGGGTTCTTTTGTCGATAATTCAGAGACTCTCTTCTGACGCACCCTACGACTAATTGGCTTAGTAAGGTGCGTCAGCTAGGTTTCTTTTATCGGTAATTGAGAGACTCTCTTCTGACGCACCCTACGACTGACATACCCTACGACTAATTTCTAATTGCTAGTTTTAATTTTTTGTCAGGGGATAGCTATCTGCTGGCGACGCCGACCATTCCCACATTGAACCTGCATAATTCTTAGCATTAAATCCCACATTTGTCAAGACACAAGTCAACCATGCAGAGCGAATTCCCCCGGAGCAATAACTCACAATTTGAGTGGACTGCGAAACTCCTTTTTGCTGCAAAATAGCGACAATTTCCCCCCGATCCAGCATTTTTCCCTGTTTGTCCATTAACTGTTTGTAATAGAGGTGAACCGCACCGGGAATGTGGCCGCCCCGCTTTTCTCCGTAAGGCGTTTTACCTGCATATTCTCGTGGCTCTCTGGCGTCGATAATGACTAAATTATCATTGCCTAAAATAGCTTTTAAATCATCCTGTTTAATTTCCCAATTCGAGGGGCGAGATATTACAAAATCTCCTGTTTGCGGTGGATTGTTTGGACTTTTTACTTGAGAAATTCCAGCTTTGATTAAAGCCCGATATCCTCCATCTACAAAAACAGCTTTTTCCTGTCCCAAAGTCCGCAGCATCCAGACAATTCGCCCGTCTTCGCCCCACCCTTTCACGGAATCGGCAACCACTATCACAGGTTTGTCTTGACAAATACCAATTGCTTGCAGTTTTTGAGTTAAAACAGTGTTATTTTCGATAATTTTTCCTTTGTGGGGAAAGTGCGATTGAGAAAATTCCTGCCAAGTTACGGCAATAGCTGGCGGGAGACGACAAAACCACTTTAAAATAGGTGCGCGAGCATCTAGTAAAGTAGCTTCTTGTTCCAGCAATTGCTTAGCTAAATCTGCATTTACTATCCAGTTATTTTCTAAATTACCCAGTAAATTAGACATAATTTATTGAGTAACTTGGGCTGTATTAGCACCGCAGGCTAAAACCCCTTTGATATTAGTTGGATTAGCTGGTTTAGTCTTGCCAGGAGCAACATTTAGACACAAGATTGTTTGGGTCTTGTTTCCCACCAAAAAGACTCCCCCTACAAAACTTTTGAGATTAGCTTGCTTCGATACTCCGTAGTTAAATACAGCACCTTTTTTCATCATGCCGATCGAGTAGCTATAATTTGCTGCGGCAGGTTTAATTTGGAAACCCATATAAACCAATAGATTGGAAACAGAACTTGTAAAACCTGCTTTTTCAGCATAGTAAACTTGCTGAGCTTTATTCATCGAACCCACAAAATTTTTCGCTTGTGATTCTTTAGGTTTAAGCGTTTGTGAAACTTGAGCTTCCGAGACTGGACTGAAAACAAATGGCAGAGTTAGAGATGCGATCGCAACTTTGATCTGCCAGTTGCTGCTGCTATAAATCCTGCTTAATTTCACAGAAACCATGTGGAATGAGCAGTTGAGAAACATATAATTAAACTAATTGTTTTGCCTGAAACTGTTGCAAGGCCCAAGGAGCAACCGTGCCGTGTTCTGTGATTATTCCCGATATTAATTCCGCCGGAGTTACGTCAAAAGCGGGATTGTAAAATTCTACTCCCACAGGACAAATTCGCGTAGTTCCAACTTGATACATTTCAACTGGATCGCGTTCTTCAATGGGGATTTTGCTCCCATCGGAAAGTTCAAAATCAATTGTTGACAGAGGGGCGGCGACAAAAAACGGGACATTGTGAGCTTTGGCAACAATTGCTAAACTGTAAGTGCCAATTTTATTGGCCGCGTCGCCGTTAGCAGCGATTCTGTCTGCACCCACAACTACGGCGTGAATCATGCCGAGTTTCATGCAGTGAGCGGCCATATTGTCGGCTATTAATGTGACGGGAATTCCTTCTTGGACGCATTCCCAAGTGGTCAGTTTTGCACCTTGGAGACGGGGCCGAGTTTCGTCTGCAAAAACTCTTCCGAGTCTTCCTTCTCGCCAAGCAGAACGAAATACACCTAAAGCAGTACCGTAACCTGCTGTTGCTAATGCACCGGCATTACAGTGAGTTAGTAAGTTCAATTTTTCGGGTGTAGCTGGCAGAACTTCTAAACCTTTGTCGCCGATATCTTTACAAGTTTGCAAGTCTTCTGCTTGAATGGTTTTGGCCATTTCTAACAAAGTTTGTTGCACTTGTTCGACAGAACCGCTAGTTCTCTCGGCAGTTTTGAGCATTCGCGATATTGCCCAAAACAAATTAACTGCAGTGGGACGAGTCGATCGCAATAACTCGCCAACTTGTTCTAGTTTAGTAAAAAACTCGGTACGATCGCCCGTTTCGATTTCTCGCGCCCCCAAATACATCCCGTAAGCTGCTGCTACCCCGATCGCCGGAGCTCCTCGGACTATCATAGTTTTAATCGCCTCAGCCATATCTTCGCAGCGGCTAATTTCGACTACACCGTATTCTTTCGGTAGCCGATTTTGGTCAATTAGCAGAACTCGGTCTTCTTTCCAAGTGACGGGGGAAACAGGGGAGTTTTGAGGGGTCATCGATTTCAATGATGTGAGGGACAAGTTTCTATGATGCCATGAAGGCGACTATTCCCGCCACTTCGATCGACAAAACCCGCCTAATTAAGCGGGTTTTGTAGTTTCCCTAAATATTTTCACTCTTGGGCAATGATTAAACAATCACTCTCCACTTTAGACAGCATATCTGGAAACGCTGATGTGTAGTTCCCATCTTTGTCTACAACCCTGCGAAGTATATATCCGCTCTCAGCAGGTCTGCCGAAAAACGAGTTTGTGCGATGCCAGATATCTCCATTCGGAGTGTTCGGATCTCGATCGATCAAAAAATCTACAAGCCACTGCGGCACAGACCATCCAAACACTATCGGCGTAATGTGTCCGTGCTGCAAAGTTGCATCCGAGAATCGGAACAAGTAGCTGAAACGAGAAAATTTAACTAAATAAAGTAACATCCGTCCCGCCATTGATGAATGAAATGTCCAGATAACAGGGTCAAAAACGCGCAGCAATAACGTCAGTTGGTCAGCATTCCAGTCTGAACTGTGCATCGTCAGACAATGGTCTGGTAAAACATTCCCGTCCATAAAAAAGATACCTTGCAGGACTTCAGGTAACTCGGCTGGATGTTCTACTTTCATCCAATTCGCGATGTCTTTTAGTTGCTTTTGTTCGATTAACATGGTATTATTTATCCTCAAAATAGTTGTGTTTTGGTTTCCTATTAGATACCCCCTGCATTTCTTAGTCGATCGATCGATAGTTTGTGTGGCGTGCGGTTTCAACTGAGATCTTGCACCATTGCCAATAAGTTTTTCAAGGGCGGGCGGGACACCCCACAAGAAACTTGATTTCTTGTGGAACAGGAATCTTGCCTGTTCTTGAGAATTGTGTAAGATCTCAGTTTCAACCGCTATCTGATGCGAGCTTTTGGATTAATTACCGCCGCAAATTCGGCTCAGAAGCTCGTCGCACTTTGCCTACCGTACTCACGACATCCACCAGCATCTTGAGTGCTATGTCTTTAGCTGGGCAAATCCGTCCCGCACTCCGATCGCCCACCGAATGAAAACCCATATGAAAAGGGCACAGATTCTCGCGCTTAGCATTGAATTCGTATACCGTAGAGCCCCAGAAACCCTCGTCTAGCAGCCCCAAACTGAGCGGTATCAGTACCTTGGTTCCGGCGGGGAAAGTGCGCTCTTTGCCCGCTACCGTTGCGGTGAAAGGCTCTGTCGCGACTCGGTGCGTGGCGCTGACGGGGGCCCAGAGGCGGGCGCATTCCAGGAGGAACAGCTCGATCGACTGGCGATCGTCCAAATCGAGCCGATCCCAAAAATCAGTCGGGTTAATTTCGGCCGTCTGCTGTCCTTTATAGGCGGGGAGAGGGCGGTATCCCATTGCCGTGTAACCTAGGTGCAGGGGGCCTTGCAGTCCCGCTATCCCCATAATCGATGTCATCAGCTTTGCCAATTCCCGCTTAGTCATGCCGTTGTTTTCCGAGCTCTCCTCGAAGTCGGCTAAGGCTGGGGAATTTTCATAGATAGTCGCTGCACGCTCGATTAGAGTGGACAAATCCCCGTGTCCAAAGAGGTTCAGGCTTTGCAGCAGGTTCCCGATGACTGCGAAGTAGTGCAGCGGGCTTTGGCGGGTGTAATGCAATTCGGTGAGAAGTTCGATCGACTCTGAATCGTCTGGATTAATCCCAAAGATGACGTAGTGCAGGTATCGGACTAAAAATCCCATCCAACCCCGCTTGACATCGGTAAAAAACGCTCCCCCCGCACCGTGCGACATCTCGGCATAATCTGCAGCTAGCCTCAGCAGCAACCGTCGGGCGATTTCGTCCCCTTGGCGATCCGTTGTCGCACTGTTGAATAGATATTTCTGCATACAGCTTCGGAATGCTGCGTGGTTGCTGCTACCATCAGTGGCGCGATCGGACAAAGACAGCAGGAAAAGGTTTCTGCCGCCGACATCTTGGTTGGGCGCGCGATCGGCATCAAGTACAGATGTACCCAGCCGCCAGCCGCGCGCCTGGGGCGATGTGAGTGCTTTTTCCAGCGTTGCAAACTCTCCCATCACGACTTGCCCCGCGCAGCAAAAGTTCGCTCCGAAAGCCAGCCGTTTTATCTGCAAATAGGTGGGTTCGTTGGCAATCAAACCCTCAATCAGGGCGATCGCGGGTAGCATGGTTTTGCTGAGAGTTTCTTCCGGGTTTTGCAAAACCCAAGCCTGAAACTCGTTCAGGGCAGGGTTCATCAGCGATGAGAAAATAGTATCTAAATTTAGGTTCATCATAATTCCTCCGAGAATTCTTCGCCATAACCCGCTTTGCATTTAGCAGCAAGAGGGTATTGAGCGGCAATTGAGCGGGTATTGAATCCCACTTAATTGCCAAGCCAAAATCAGTAAGTATAACTATAGCCATCTTTATTTGTGAACACAGTGGCAATATAGATATAGTTTTACTGAATATGTCTGCGCCCCAGTCTGGCCTTATCCCGGAGATTGAGTGGAATTTTTAACGATTGCTGGTAAGTAGATCTACTTTCTGCATCTAAAGTATTAGCCCCAATCTCGGAGAGTCGCACATAACTACGGTTATGTGCGACTCCTTGCTATTAGATAGAGCCAAAATCTGCGACATTAATGAGACTGGCACTCACCCCATTGAGAGCAGCTAAAATTTCTCCGTTTACTGAGGAACGGATGAAAGTTGTACTGTTTTCTTGAGTAAAGGACAGTTGGGAGAAAGTAAGATTGTTGCCTAGAGAAAGCAAATCTTTACCATCTTCAAAATCCAAGATAATATCGATACCAGAATTGCTAGATAGCAAGAATTTATCATTGCCATCACCTCCCGTCAAACTATCACTTCCCAAGCCGCCAGTCAGCAAATCATCACCGTTACCTCCCAGCAGAATATCGCTGCCATCGTCGCCGTTCAAAATGTCAGCACCGCGATTGCCAAACAAGGCATCATCACCGCTACTTCCGAGTAAAGTATCGTTCGCCTTGCCGCCGAAAAGAGTGTCATTCCCCACCCCGCCGTCGAGGGAATCATTGCCCCTCATGCCCATCAAAACATTATTCGCGCTGTCGCCAGTCAGGATATCGTCGCCATTCGTACCGAGAATTCGATCGGGGGAATTGCTGCCCAAATCTGCATCGCCGGTGACAACAGGAGTCGCAATCCCAGCAGGTAATATCACAGCTTGAATTTTGGTATCTAAAGCAGCACCAGTATTCTCAGTAACTACCTGGGAAATTGTCTTAGTTCCCGCACCGACTGCTTTGAAGTCTTGAGTTGTTGCGCCCAAAGTTACTTGTTGGACGCGGGCTACTGCTTCAGGAATGGATGTTCCTGTTGGGTTGGAGACAGCGGCATCAATGCGCTGATTGGCTGTTGCCATTACAGTCGCAACTTGCGAGATAATTTGGGTGACTTGTTGACTGTTGAAATTCGAGTCAATTTGCTGAATTTGAGTTGTTGCTTGCTGAATTATTGGTTCTAAAGCTGCTGAAGAACTCAGGTTTAAAACTGTACCCGATTGAATTGAAGTCGTAATTGCACTGACAACAGCCTTGACAATATCGGTATTGGCTGCGCTGGAAGCACCGTCGATCAAAGCGCTAGTTTGAGTGATGAAGTTTTGGACTTTCACCATTTCTGCTAAGACTTGGACACCGCCCGGTACATTGTTGTTGGTGGCTTCTATGGGGTCGAAGCTAGTCAGGTCAAATTCAGCGGGAATCGCCAGAGCAGATTTGACCAGAGATTGTGCTGCTTCGGGTGCAACTCCTTTATCGATTAAGTCGGCGACTAAGCTGGTTAAGAGGGTGACAACAGTAGAATCTGGTGGTGCGGTGACTGGCGTTTCTAGGGGCAAGCCAGTGGCGGTGTCAGTACCTCCAGTAGCAACTAAATTACCTTCTGATGGGTCGATTTCTCCGTTTTTGTTGGTGTCGAAAGTCTCGAAGGCAATATTGAGATTATATTTACCGCTTGCATCGGTAATGGTGGATGGTTCGTTGGTATCTTTGATGCCGTTTTTGTTGGCATCTAGGAAGACTGTCGCCCCAGAAATGTAACCGTCGATGACCCAGCCATCTCCTCTGTTCACTATGTGGATGATCTGGCTGGCACACGCACCATCAGGGTCTGTTGCTGTTAACTTAGCGTAGAAGTTTCCCCAGTTGCTTGGGGGAGTTCCGGTGAACTGGATGGTGTTTGCGGCAGAGTTAAACGACAATCCAAGCCAACTGCTGTTCGGATTGCTCTGTAATGAGCTGTCGTCAGTCTGGGTTAGCGTGTAGGTGAGTAGGTCGCCATCCGGGTCCGTGTAGACGTTAGGAACGTCTACATTGAGAGCAGTGTACCGGGAGCCCAGGTGAATTTTCTCTTGTGGGGGGCGATTGCCGATAATAGCTTGGGCCAAAGCCATCACATCGACGCGCTTGTAATCAAAATTGGTATAGGTAACATTGTCGTCTTCGTCGTCGCCGTCATTGATAGTGACACCGGTTGCTTTCAAAAGATTGGCGAACTCGGTTGGTGTCAGTCGGCGGCCTAATTCTTGCTGTGCTAACTGTTGGGCTAACACTGCAATGCCCCCAATGTGGGCTGTAGCTTGACTGCTACCGTGATAAATGTTTATGGGAGCGCCAGAGGGGGTTGTGAACTCGCCAGGTAGGCCAGCCCCAGCCCCGGTGATGGGTGCCCCCGGAGCAAACACTGTGGTTAATGCCCCGTTACGCTGAGAAAATGGAGCTATGCGATCGGCAGCAGTGGTATTTGCGATCGCATCGCCAAAATAATTTCCATACTGAAAACTACCAATGTTGGAGTTATATACCGCGCTGACAGATAGGGAATTGGGATCGGCTGAAGGGTAGTTGACACCTGGATTATTCTGGTACTCGTAGTAACGGTTTCCTGATGAAGAGACAACAATGATATTCTTTGCAGCCAATGCTGCCAGTTCATCTCCAATTCCGTAGAGTGAAATAGCGCTGGAATAACTTTCACCGCTGCCGAATGCCATATTAACGCTGGCAATGTTTTGAGCGTCTGCATTTTCCAATACCCACTGCAAAGCTTGTTCTACAAACGGAAACTTATTAATTTCGTCTCCTACATTAGCTGGAGGATCCTTTCTCACCTTGAGGTCGATAATATTAGCCCCAGGTGCCATCCCTGTATAGGTTGGGTCTTGGGAGGCAATAATGCTAGCAATGTTCGATCCATGTCCGTCTTGGTCGCTTGCATCTGCGTCGCCGTCGGCAAAATCGTAGTTATAAACGATGCGATCGGCGATGCCGTTAGAGTCAGTATCAGGGCCAAAGAATTGGTGATCTAAGTTGATGCCAGTATCTAATATCGCTACAGAGAAACCGCTGCCGTCAATACCGGAAAAACGCGGTGCGGCGCGGAATTTATCCAGATTGATCAGTTTACTGGATACACTTGCATCGCGCTTATGCTCGGGATAGGGGTCGTTGCCGCTGGCGTCAAAACTACCAAAATATTCTAGGTCATTGTTGTTGCCACCAATACGACTAGAAAGCACTGAAGATATGAAAGAGTTCTCGAACCGGGTACTTGATAGATTGTTATTGATTAGATTGTTGCTGCTTCCAGAATTGTTTTGGGGACTTGCAACTGGCTGCGAAGCTGTGAAGGCCGGGCCTTCATATCCTGTGGTTGTGACACCTTGAAGACGAGGTATAACAGACAAGTTTAAATTGTAGGGAGTTTCTACACTATTAACTGAAGAAACTCGCACCTTGTAAGTGCCGTGTTCCAAAACGCGGTTAATTGACTTTGATGCAATGCCAGAATCTTGTGCAGTTGAAATGACATTTTGACTGCTGTCAAGCAATTCTATTTTGACATCTTGATTGACTCCGTTGACTGACAAATTGAAGTCATTTTGAGCACCTAAAGTGAATTCGTAGTAATCGGGATCGTTAGTGCTGACTGCATCGGGGTAATTTCTGAAACTAGAAGCTGCATTGATTTCCTTGGCTGTACTTGCAGTGTTTTCAGCTAAGTCTCTGGCTGGGATATTATTGGTAACAGCGACATCGGCTGCATTTAAGCCGCTATAATTGTTGTCCGTACTAACAGCAGGGGCAGTAACAATCGTGTAAGGTTTATTGCCGTCAGCAACATTGTCGTTAACACCTGTTACCGTCACCGTTTGCGCTGCATTCCAGTTACCCGGATTGAAAGTCAGCGATACAGGTAAAACTGTTCCTTCTGCTGTATTGGAACTTTCTAAATCTATTTTGACATCAGCAGTAGGTTGGCTGTTGAGTGTGACATCAAATGTTGCTGTTCCCCCTGATTCTGTGGTGATTAATCCACTTACAGGATTAACGGTAATTCCAGCAGGTGTTGGGGTTGGTGTTGGAGGTGTTGGTGTTGGGGTTGGGGTTGGAGGTGTTGGAGGTATTGGAGGTGTTGGAGGTATTGGAGGTGTTGGAGTTGGAGGTGTTGGAGTTGGAGGTGTTGGGGTTGGAGGTGTTGGAGTTGGAGGTGTTGGAGTTGGAGGTGTTGGAGTTGGAGGTGTTGGAGTTGGAGGTGTTGGAGTTGGAGGTGTTGGGGTTGGAGGTGTTGGGGTTGGAGGTGTTGGGGTTGGAGGTGTTGGGGTTGGAGGTGTTGGGGTTGGAGGTGGAGGTGTTGGGGTTGGGGTTGGGGCAGTGTCGTTATCAGTAATGGCGACATTAACAGGGGAAATTGTGATGCTGTTATATTTAACATCGGTACTGGTAAAAGTATGCCCGATCGCCCCCGCATGATTTCCTTCCACAGCCGCATCGTCTGTAGCTGTTACTGTGACTGGTTTGGCAACATTCCAGTTGGTAGCGTCGAAGGTAATTGCACCCATCGCATTTATTTGATTTCCCCCATCAAAACTGATAGTAACTGGTGCAGTTGGCTGCGAATTTAACTTGAGTGTATAACTGCCTGTGGCACCGCCTTCTGTAGCAGTTGTGCTCTGTTGTGAAATACTCACACCTGTAGTGTCGTTGTCAGCAATCGTGGCTGTCACAGGAGAAATCGTCAGGTTGTTATAATTAGTATCTGTACTGACAGATGTGTGAGCGATCGTGCCGCTGCGGGCTCCTTGCGCTATGCTGTCATCGATCGCCGTAACAGTGACATTTTGCGCCACATTCCAATTATTCGGGGTGAAAGTGACAGGTGCGATCGCATTAATTTGATTGCCAGTGTCAAAATTTATCGTGACGTTTGCAGTAGGTGCGGTAGTCAGAATTACGCCGTAGCTATCCGTTGCACCGCCTTCAGCAATAGCTGTCCCGCCTCCTGATTGGACAAGAGAAATACCGGGACTATCGTTATCTGTAATCGATGCTGTCACATTGGGAATGACTTTCGCATTATAATTTGCATCGGTACTCGTAGCTGTGTGAGCAATCGTGCCACTGTGGGTTCCTTGTGCTAGATTGTCGTCGATCGCAGTAACAGTGACAGTTTGAGCAACGTTCCAGTTAGTGCTGTCAAAAGTAATAGGTGTGGCGATCGGATTAAGTTGATTGTCAGTATTGAAACTGATAGTAACCGGTGCCTTCGGTTGCGAAGTTAGCTCGATTTTGTAACTGCCATTTGCGCCACCTTCTGTAGCAGTTATGTTCGTAGGTGCAATGCTGAAATCGGCAGTGTCGTTGTCGGTAATGGCGACGCTAACAGCCGGAATTGTGATGCTGTTATAGTTAGTATCGGTACTGGTAGCTGTATGGGCGATCGCACCTGCATGATTTCCTTCAACTGCATTGTCGTCCACAGCAGCCACCGCAACAGTTTGAGCGACATTCCAATTAGTAGCGGTAAAAGTAAGTGCGGTAATTGGTTGAATTTCACTGCCTGTAGCTAAGTTAATCGTAACAGGTGCGATGGGTTGGGTATTTAATTTAACGCTATAAGTTCCAGTTGCACCGCCTTCCGTCGCAGTCGTGTTAGTCGGAGTAATACTAACGCCTGCGGTGTCGTTATCAGTAATGGCGACATTAACAGGGGAAATTGTGATGCTGTTATAGTTAGTATCGGTACTGGTGGCAGTATGGGCGATCGCACCTGCATGATTTCCTTCAACTAAATTGTCGTCAACTGCTTTCACCGCAACAGTTTGAGCGACATTCCAATTAGTAGCGGTAAAAGTAAGTGCGGTAATTGGTTGAATTTCACTGCCTGTAGCCAAGTTAATCGTAACAGGTGCGATCGGTTGAGTATTTAATTTAACGCTATAACTTCCGTTTGCACCGGCTTCCGTCGCAGTCGTGTTAGTCGGAGTAATACTAACGCCTGCGGTGTCATTATCAGTAATATTAGCATTGACGGTATTGCCAGCAGTGCCATTAACTGTAAAACTTGCAGTAGTCCCGTTATAATTAGCATCGGTACTGATAGCAGTGTGAGTAATCGGGCCGCTGTGTGGCGAAGTTTCTGCTACTGCATCATCAACTGCACTGACTGTCACTGTTTGCGGTACAAACCAGTTAGTTGGAGTGAAACTAATGCCAGCAATCGGTTGAATTTGAGTGTCGGTATTAAGTGCGATCGCCACATTTGCAGTAGGCTGATTAGTGAGCACAACTGTATAAGTATCAGTCGTCCCGCTTTCTGCTACATTAGTGCTGCCGCCCGACTCAACAATCTTTACCTGCGGCCCGCCAGGAATTATTTTAGTAATAAAAGCATCAGAAGCACCTCCCCCATTCGCCGCTTGCAAAGGATTCGCAGTAGGCAAATTAGTAGACGTAGTAGATCCCGCCACATAAACTGCACCAGAAGCATCCACCGCAATACCACTACCGTTGTCGTCGCCGCTGCCGCCAAGATAAGTAGAATCAACTAAGGCAGAACCCGACGCATTGATTTTTGTGACAAAAGCATCTTTCCCGCCGCCGCTAACACTTTGAATAGCATTCTTAGTCGGGAAATTAGTCGAAGTCGTATCCCCGGTAACATAAGCATTATTTGCACTGTCAACAATAATGCGATGGCCTTTGTCATCTCCGCTGCCGCCCAAATAAGTTGAATAAATCAAAGAACTACCGTTAGGACTCAGCTTGCTGACAAAAGCATCATTAGCACCACCTGCACTAGCAGCTTGAATTGGACTAGCGGTAAGAAAATTAGTTGAAGTGGTACTTCCTACAACATAGGCACTTCCAGCACTATCTACAGCGATATCAGCACCTTTTTCATCGCCACTACCACCTAAATAGGTGGAATAAGCACGTGCACCATTCGCGTTAAATTTAGCGACAAAGGCATCTGCACCGCCTCCAATTTTACTTTGAAAAGTAGCATTGGGGAATTCACTGCCTCCATAATATTCCGCCGGGAAGTTAGTCGAAGAAGTAATGCCAGTAATGTAGGCATTACCATTATTGTCTATTGCAATGGCTTGAGCGTCTTCGCGACCAGAACCCCCCAAATAAGTAGAATAAACTAAAGCACTACCTGCGGGATTAACTTTAGTAATAAACGCATCAATGTTGCCTCCAATTTGAGGTTGGGAGGCATTGGCAGTGGGGAAACCATCGCCTGTGATCCCGGTAACATAAGCATTACCGTTACTGTCTACCGCAATGCCGTTGCCTAGGGCGCCACTGGTGCTCGTGCCTAAAAAGGTAGAATAAACTAACGCATTGCCGGCTGCATTGAGTTTTGTTACCCCAGCAGTGTAATTAGGTGTTGTCGGTTGAAAAGCACCCGGTGTAATTGGATAACCCGGATCGATTTGTCCGGTTAAATAAGCATTGCCTTGACTGTCTACCGCAATCCCAAAACCGTATTCATTGCCAATACCGCCGATATAAGTAGAGTAAACTAAGGCAGTTCCTTCGGGGTTAATTTTGGTAACTAAGAAATCAGCGTTACCTGCTGGCGTAGTTTGGTACGCACCGGGAGTAGTCGTAAAATTGTTAAAAGTAGTGCCAATAATGTAAGCCGCACCTGTACTATCTACAGTCATGCGGTTGGCGTAGTCATTGCCGTTGCCGCTTATGCCATCGCCGCTGCCGCCTAAGTAAGTCGAGTAAGCTAAAACCGGGTCAATAACTAGGGGTTGAGTGGGGTCAAAATATCCCAAACTAAAATTAACTTGACCGTTTCCTAATAAATTGTAAGCTGCGGGAACATTCACCCGCTGTCCGTTGATATCTTGATAAACTATCGGTGCGTTATCAATTAATTCGCCCAGCGGTGTCTCTAATATCAGTGCTCCATCCTCACGCAAGCGGATGTCGTTAACACCGCTATAGTTCATCTTAATTTGACTCGGATCGGCAAAAGGTGCAACCAAAAACTCGCTTTTAAGTTGTCCTTCAGTGCCTTTGAAAACGCGGTCAATTCCTTGATAGACGTTTTGATAAACAACGCCGTTAAAAGTAGGAACGTCTGTGTGCCATTGACTGGAATCTTCGCCTAAAATAAAGTTAGCAACTCCCGGCAATTGTTCCAACCCGGAAATTGTGGGATTCGGGTTGCTGTTGGCTAAGCTGCTGCGGACAATTGCAGAATTTGTGGCTTGGTTTCCCGGTTCATTGGGTTGCTGGAAAGCGGTAAAGGTGATTTCGTTTGGAGTGAAATAGATACTGTGACCGGCACCTTTGACCTGGAATTTCACATGAGGGTCAGTTTGTCCAGCATTTGCAATAAAACTTAAGGGAATTTGACCGTAAGATGCCTGTTGATTTTGAGAGCTCATAGCTGGTACCCCTGGTTCATGTTATGCGAGTAAGTATATACAAGTACCAGCTCTGCTGTATAGTACATTCTTGCGAAAAATTTACGAAAAATACAATTTTCTTGCGAAATTTCTCGGATTGTCGATTAAAAATTGTTACAGGGGCTACGGACTCGGTTTTTGTAGCTGGTTTTCTGCATTTCCAACCAGATTCTGATCGTGTCGGGTCGATCGACCGCGATTAAAGGTCGGGGCGGGTTTACAGGCTTTCTCGTTTCTATTAGAGATATTGGTGAACCCGCCCCTACAGGATTAATATCATGTCCGGTCAAATAGATATAATTCCTGTAGGGGCTCCCCTCACCGACAATAATTGCCTAAAACCGACAATCTCATAAACCTGCCCCCACCCAACGACAAATCGCTGTTAAAGTTGAGCGCGATATTTCTTAGGAGTCAAACCGACGATTTTGCAGAAAGTCTTGCTAAAGTGACTTTGGTCGTGAAACCCGACTTGCTCCGAGATATATGTTATTGATAAATCTTGCCTTTTCAACAACTGTTTGGCTTTCTCAATCCGGCAATTGGTGACGTATAGATGGGGCGTGACTCCAATTGATTGTTTGAACAAACGACTGAAATAATAAGGACTAATCTGCACTAAGTTAGCCAGTTCAGCTATGTGCAAATCTCGGTTTAGGTAGTCATTTATGTAGTTAATAACAATCTGCAATTTGACAGGATCGAGACCGCCTTCAAAATCTCGCCTATGCGGTTTTTGTGCACAATAGCGGTGAAGTATGTGCATTGAAAGCGCGTTTTTCAGTGCATCGACATAAAGAGTACCGTTTAATCCACCTGATTCGAGTTCGGTTTTGAGGGCCCAGCCAATGCCGAGAATCAAAGGATCGCTGATTTTCCAGTGCGGTATAATTTCAATGAGGTTTGAATTGGTCGATTCGCCAACTGTATTGTCGAAGTCGGTAGGGTCGATCGCGATCGCGACAAATTCAGGATCTTCGACTGCACCTGACTGGAAATCAGTACCAGCACCACCAATGAAAATCTCTCCTCTTTGCCACGGTTCGCTACCGTAGTGTTTCCCGTTGAGTATTCCGTTTACTGTAACTGAATTGAGTATCAGCCCAATGTTGTGTTGTTGGAAACAGTGTTCGGGAGTTTCGTCTGCTGGCTGACGGTGATATTCGACGTGAATTCCCTCCCATTTTGTGCCGTGACTCGACAGGATTGAGGGACTCGGGAGAATCGATTTCATCGCGTCTGGCTGGGCAAAATCAAGAATTAAGGCTTTCTCTGAGGACATAGCTTGCACCTGGGGCAGTTGCTGTTATTCTAGAGCTCTGAAGTTCCCGCAGTTATACAAAAGATACCCAGCCTTTGACATATTCTAGCTCTGTTTGTCAAGGTTCCGCAATAAAAATTAATGGAGTTTGACTCTAGGGCGGTTTAGAGTCGATCGAGCATCGGCACTTTTATACCAGCCGTTGCGCCTACAATTAATTACTGATAATTATTAACTTTTAAAGCGATAAATCAAAAATCAAAAATCAAAAATCTAACATCTAACATCCAAAATCACCAATCCAAAATCTAAAATCTAAAATCTAAAATCTAAAATCTAAAATCTAAAATCAATTGACGCCCGCTAAAGTTTCCCACCAGTACAAAAGCACTTTACAGGAAAGCCGCAGGCGTCAAAATCAAGCAAACTTAAATCTTAGAAAAGACCCAGTGTGAAAGATTTGTCGATCGGGAAAATAGCACCAATACCCAACCACAGAGTGAACGCAGTTCCCAAGAGGAAAACAGTAGTAGCAACAGGGCGGCGGAACGGATTTTGAAACTTGTTAACGCTCTCGATGAACGGAATCAAAATCAAGCCAACGGGAACACCAGCCATGCAAGCAATACCCAACAATTTGTTAGGCAAAACGCGCAGGAGTTGAAACACAGGCCACAAATACCATTCCGGCAGAATTTCCAGCGGAGTAGCAAAAGGATTAGCCGGTTCTCCAACCAAAGCCGGGTCTAGTACGGCCAAGCCCACGCACAGAGAAATCGTTCCCATGATCACTATAGGGAAAACGTAGAGCAAGTCATTAGGCCAAGCTGGTTCGCCGTAATAGTTGTGACCCATGCCCTTAGCGAGCTTAGCGCGGAGCGCGGGATCGCTCAAATCAGGTTTTTTGATAATAGACATAGTGAGAGTGTTCTCCTTTTAGTTTTACCCGGGCCTGCCATTCCGCTGTATTCGTTAGTCTCAATCAGCGGGGCGATCCCAGGAAGTATTGGCCGTAAATAAATATCTTGACATCCTCACCGACTATCAGGTGCGGTGATTCCTAAACCTCACAATTTAGGTTTCTGCTTCTTTGCAACTGCCTCCACCCTCAAGGAGTATTGGTCTTACGTTCGCTCCACAGACTATCCCCGCAAGCCCTGCGGTTCTTATGTGTCGAAAACCCCAAAAGGAATTCTTATGTATTGTTTTGATTCTAGGGATGTTTGCCATTGCCCTATCCTCTTTTCCCGGTCTACCGATTTGTCTGCGCCGCCAGTCAAACTGGACTTCGCCCGCCCGAGCTGTCTGAATCCATCGACGGACAGTGGGTCAGTGACCATCTAGATGCTAATACAAAGCCGTCCTAGAAGGACGGGGTTTCGTGCCCAATTTTTTGATGAATTCGGAATTTTCAACTCACAATTCAGTGGGGGGGGCAAAAGAATACCGCCCCCACAACTCAAAATTTACAACGGGCCAGAGATACCTTGCTTGCGAATCATCAAGAAGTGAGCCAGCATGAAGACTACAATCAGCCAAGGCAACACAAACGTGTGCAAGCTATAGTAGCGAGTCAAAGTGCCTTGACCGACGCTGACACCGCCGCGCAGCAGTTCAACCATCAAAGAGCCGACAAACGGGATAGCTTCGGGGACGCCGGAAACGATTTTAACTGCCCAGTAACCAATTTGATCCCAAGGCAGCGAATAGCCGGTCACGCCGAAAGAAACAGTGATGACTGCCAAGATTACTCCTGTCACCCAGGTTAACTCGCGGGGCTTTTTGAAGCCGCCGGTCAGGTAAACCCGGAAGGTGTGCAAAATCATCATCAGTACCATCATGCTGGCAGACCAGCGGTGGATGGAGCGGATCAGCCAGCCGAAGTTGACTTCATTCATCAGGTATTGCACTGAAGAAAAAGCTTCTGCTACCGTCGGACGGTAATAGAAAGTCATGGCGAAGCCGGTGGCAAACTGGATCAGAAAGCAAACTAAAGTAATTCCGCCCAAGCAGTAGAAAATATTGACGTGGGGGGGTACATACTTTGTAGTGATGTCATCGGCGAGCGCCTGAATTTCCAGGCGTTCCTCAAACCACTGGTAGGTTTTTGAGTCGGTGATTTGTTTAGAAAACATGGAGCCAGAATTCCTAAAAGAATATTGCTGTGGTTGAGGTTCAGGGCAGCAGCCACAAGGTTTTTTGTCGCCCCGCGCCGAGCAGCTTGCTTTTACTAGCAAATGCCTGAGGCTATTTTTTTAATTTGGAGCTGACGAAAGGAACTCTATTGTGCGATCGCCTGCAAGCCCTGGGAAACTAAGCGGTGGCTTGTCCCTACTCGCTGGCGTTGCCCGATCGAATTCCAGACTGTGATAAAAAATGTAACATAATTGCCGTGCAATTTTCACGCAGGCGATCGCTTTTTGGACACTTAAAAGGCTTTTTTCGGAATCTCAACATCCGCCCAAGCTACTATGCGGGTAGGACTGAGCTACAGAAAGCAGTCCGAGCCGGAAACCGGTTTGCCGGGAGAGGCCAAATTTCATCTCGATCGTAAAACTTTACCTTTTGGCCCCAAACGCCCTCATGGTCGATCGAGTAGCCCGAGCCGGTTCGACAGTCCAACCGAATCTTGTTTTGTAGTAAGGACTGCAGTCTTTACTAACAAAATCTGCTGGCGGCAACCTGCGTATTTCCGTAAAAAAAGCCGGTGATTGCCCCCATCCGTAAAGTCCTATCACAATTGAAAAGAAAGCAAACTTTCCACAAAAACTGGCAGTATTGGCGAGAAAGGAGTGGGACGCGGCGGTATCGGGAAGGGAATTTCAGGAAGAGACGGGAAGGATGGAAAGTCTCGCGATGGCGGTGTAAACCCAGTCGAAACGATCGTGCAATCTGATAGACTCACATCTGTAACATTTTTAACGTCGGCGATTAAATCCGATCCGACAAATATCCGAGTTCCCCGTGTCATACCGTCATCATAAGATTCAAATCGGTAAGAGAAGAAGCGAGAACCGTCACCATCTTGTACGAAGCCAACGACTTGGATTTTGTCGCCTTCGACCCGGTTAAAATCCTCAATAACAGCATAGGCATTGTCACCACTATAGAATAGGTAAGGGCGGGCATTTGACGAACCGAGAACAAATAAGTCGGCTCCATTTTGCCCGATCAAATAATCAATTTGTGCTACTGTTGAGGAAAAGCCGTAACCCAATAATGTGTCATTACCCGGCCCGCCAATCAGGGTGTCGTTGCCTTCATTTCCCTCAAGCAAATCGTCTCCTGCATTGCCGTTAAGGTAGTCATTATCTAAGTCACCTCTTAAAGTGTCGTTCCCACTGTCTCCCAACAGGCGATCGTTACCTTTGCCACCAATTAACAAGTCGTTGTTGCTGCCACCAAACAAGCGATCGTCTCCATCTCCTCCGATCGCCGTATCATTGCCTTGACCGCCATTAAGACAGTCATTGCCAGCCCCTCCCAAGATACTATCATTATTGTCTTCTCCTCTGATTAAATCCGCGCCTTCGCCACCCTCAAGAATATCATTCCCGGCACCTCCTTCAATTTTGTCATCGCCTTCGCCACCGCTGAGACTGTCGTTACCAAAGTAGCCCAAAAGGCGATCGCTACCGATTCCACCTGCGAGACTATCATTTCCTACTCCGCCATCTAAAGTGTCATTACCATCCAAACCAGATAGAGTATCATTCCCTCCCAGCCCGCACAGGGAATCATCGCCAATTTCACCGGCTAGCAAATTATCGAGATTGTCCCCGCATATAACTACCATAAATTTGTCCTCCTGAAAACTATTTCACAAGTACAGTCACTCAATTTTAGATTTTAGATTTTAGATTTTAGATTTTTACCCTCCCCGCAATTTCAAATTGTGAATTTTGGATTTTGTAAGGACTTTAGTTCTGATTGACATTTTGTAGTAAGGAATGCAAATCTTGATTGACCCAAATCTGTAATAAAAAACTCAAGTCTTACTAGAAAACGAATTTCAGGGACACAGGCAAATCCTGTGTCCCTAATGTTTTAACTGAAATCAGCGAGGCTAATTTGGTTAGCTGTCACGCCATTGATAGCAGCTAAAATTTTACCAGTTTCTGTCAAGCTGATTAAAGTTGCAGTGTTGCTAGGGATAATAGAAAGTTGCGAGAAGGTTAAATTGTCGGCAAGTACGAGGAAGTCGATGCCGGCTTCAAAATCAACAATGATATCGCTGCCAGAATTGGCTGAAATTAAGAAGCGATCGCTCCCATTTCCTCCTATCAAACTGTCATCGCCGTTTTCACCGCTGAGAAAATCAGATCCGTTACCGCCGAGGAGAATATCGCTAGCTTGACCGCCGTAAAGACTGTCATTGCCTTCACCTCCACTCAAGCTATCTTGACCGCGATTTCCAAATAGGATATCTTCCCCATTATTGCCGAACAAATTATCGCTTTCTTTGCCGCCGTAAACAGTGTCATCGCCGTCGCTACCGTCGAGGGAATCATTGCCTTGATTGCCCTGTATCCAGTCGTTGCCACCCAAACCGCTGAGAGTATCATTGCCGCGTTTGCCGGCCATTGTATCGCTGCCACTGTCGCCGGAGAGGCTGTCGTCGCCGTCAGTGCCGATGAGATTGGAGTTGGCTGCGATCGCATCTATTTCTCCTTCAATCACCGCAACGGCAGGTGTATCGGGCAATGTCGTTTGTTGAATTGTGGTATCTAACGCAGTACCAGTATTTTCGGCAATAACTTGGGCGATCGATTTCGTACCTGTACCGACTGCTTTTAAGTCTTCAGAGGTTGCGCCTAGGGCTACTTTTTGCACGCGGGCAACTTCTCGGTTAATTGAAGCTGTTGCAGTGTTGGATACAACTTGGTCAATGCGCTGATTTGCTTCGGCCATTACCTTAGCTGCATCGGGGGCAATTTGCAACAATTGCTGAGTGTTTAAATCCGAGTCAAATTGTTGCGCTGCTGTGGCGGCGCGATCGACAATTGTTGCTAACTGGTTGGCATCGCCCAGATTGAGAGTTGTCCCCGATTGAATTTGTTGAACGATCGCACTTACAACTGCTTTTACGGTGTCGGTATTATCCAGAATCGACCCACCGTCTATTAAAGCAGCAGTTTGGGTAATGACGTTTTGTACCTTGACCATTGCAGTCAAAGTTTCTACTCCACCCGCGATCGCGTTTTCGGTAGCTGCGATCGGATCTAAGTCAGTGATGTCAACATTAGCGGGAATGGAAAGAGAAGATTTGACGAGAGATTCGGCGCGATCGCTGTCAATTCCTTTGTCAATTAAATCCGCTACTAAACTGGTTAACAGGGTGACAACTGTAGCGTAAGGCGGGGCAGTGACAGGCGTTTCCAAAGGCAAACCAGTTGCCGTATCAATGCCACCAAAAGCCACAATATTGCCTTCTTCCGGATCGAGTTCGCCGTTGCGATTTTTGTCAAAATTTTCCAAGGAAATATCGAGTTCGTATTCACCTTTTGGGCCAGTTGTTGCAGAGGGTTCGCTAGCATCAAGTTCGCCATTTTTGTTAGCGTCTAAGAAAACTGTAGCCCCAGCGATGTAGCCGTCAATAACAGAACCTCGACCTCGATTATAAAGATCGAAGAATGCTATATCCGATGCACCAGCAGCATCCCTTGCTGTTACTCGAATCCAGTAGTTGCGATGGCGCTGCAAGCTATCATCAACCCTGAAAGTGCGACTGGCAGGATCGAAAGTCATGCCAGTTGGTAAGGGGCTAATGCGACTCCAACTTGTCGGGATTGGCGATCGTCCGCCGCTGACATTTCGCCACTCGAAATTGGTGACATTTTCATACCAATCAGCAGTGTAAGTCAGCGTATCGCCCGGATCGGGGTCAGTGAAAGTGTTGTTTTGAAAAGTAAACTGCAATTGAGGACTCGCACCCGGTTGCAAACGCAAACCTTGTTCGCGGAACGGAATGTTTAAAACAGGCGGGCGGTTGACACCAGGACTCAGATTCAGATTAATATAACCTGACGATCCGCCGAAGCCATCTACTGCTATTTTGTAAGTCGTACCCGCAGTAGCAGTAAAATTGACTCGACTGGTTTGACCTCCAGCAGGGTCGTTATTATTGCTAGCAACAGTTGTTAAACTAGAAACAGAACCGCCAGTGTAAACTCCCAACAAAGTATCGAAGGAACTGCCGGCCGTAGAAACTGTTACCGCGCCAGAACTTGGGGCTGTCCAAGACCACCAAATAGATTTACCGCCGCTGTTACCTGCATGGTTTAATTCTCCTGTTTGTTTGGTGCCGTTGACATTTAAACCAGTTGAGGAAAAAGAACTACCCGTGACAGTTTTAGCATTCTCAAGATTATCGTTTGAGTGCCGCCAATTAGCAGCATAAATAGCAGTATTATTCAGCGTCCGAGCATTATCTGTGGAACTCGTTCCTGTGGGTTCGCCGAGATAAGTGCGATCGGGATTGGACCAGCGATTGATCCGCGTAATGGGAGGATCGGGACGGCGGGTCTGGTAAGACATGATGGTGCGGAAAGTGATTGGATCGGTGGTATCCCGATAGCCGTAAGCATAGGGATAAGCGCCAGCACTGCTTGCATTTTGTTCATTATGATGAGCACCTTGGTTATGCCCTAGTTCGTGGGCAAAGGTGTAAGATCCTGCTGCATTATTCCTCTTGACTACAGTAAAGGCTGAATTTGCAAACCCATAGCTAGGATCTGTCATTAAGTAACCTATACCGCCGTAGTCTAAGCTATCAACAAATAAGCTCACCATGTCGGCCGAATAGGTATTCCGCAGTTGGTGAACTTCGTCTATAAAACCATCGGAAGTATTGCGAAGCCTGTTTAAATCTGTGCTGGCATTGCCACTTTCTGTGTAGTCTATTTCCTGTCTGTGTACTATCCGTATCCGGTGATTGACGCCACTGTTTTCATAACCTAAATTTGTTTCAGATTCAGCCAGGTCAATCAAGGTATTCATGGCATCAGTACCTCCCTCAGCATCTTTGGCTGCTGCGGTATAAACGACCATGACATCTATTACTGCGGGGTCGTCACCGGTCAAATCTGGGCTGCTGTCTGGAAGGTCAGCAAAACTGTCGCTGGGAACGGGAACTGCATCGCTGTCTTGATGAACGTCGGGAAAAGCTGCTTGGTCGATTTCTCGAATGCTGTGCAGACCGTTACCGGCGTAGCGAATTTGGTAAAATTTGTCTTTGTACCTGATATTGCCGATCGCAACGCCATCTTTTTTGCTATTAGTTAAGATGACTTCACTGTCATCTAAAGCACCTTGAATACGACCGATACGCACCCAACTTTCTCCATTGGATGAGGATGTTACCTGATCGAAGATTACATCAAAAGATGTATCGTTAAATAAGTTAATGTTGAGCGGCCCCTCGTCAAAATCCTGCTGCGGGTCATCTATGAGACCAAAATTTACATTTGATAACCGCTGGCGTTTAACAGTAGGGTCATCAAGGTCTGGTTCTGCGACAACTTGCCCCGGTGTTAGGGGAATCAATAAAGAATTGCGTTTGCCAGCAGCAGTATTATCCGTGCTGGTAACGATCGCATCTGCTGCATTTAAACCGGAATAATTGCGATCGTTGCTGACAGAAGGTTTGGTAACAATGCTGTAAGTTTTATCACCGTCAACAACCTTGTCATCAACACCAGTTACCGTCACCGTTTGCGTTTGATTCCAATTAGCAAAGTTGAAGTTCAGCGAGGGTGGAGAAACTATGCCTTCTGCTGGATTGGAACTTTCTAAATCAATTCTGACATCAGCAGTTGGCGGAGTATTTAGTTTGACTGTAAATGTTGCTTTACCTCCCGCTTCTGTGGTGACTAATCCTGATGTCGGATCGACAGTAATGCCAGCAGGTATCGTCGGCGGCATGATTACTGGCGGTAGTGGAGTTGGCGTTGGTGGAGTTGGCGTTGGTGGAGTTGGAGTTGGTGTTGGTGGAGTTGGTGTTGGTGTTGGCGGTGTTGGTGGAGTTGGTGTTGGTGGAGTTGGTGTTGGTGTTGGTGTTGGTGGAGTTGGTGTCGGTGGAGTTGGTGGAGTTGGTGTCGGTGGAGTTGGTGTTGGAGTTGGTGTTGGCGGAGTTGGTGTCGGTGGTGTTGGCGGTGTTGGTGTTGGCGGTGTTGGTGTCGGTGGAGTTGGTGTTGGAGTTGGTGTTGGCGGAGTTGGTGTCGGTGGTGTTGGCGGTGTTGGTGTTGGCGGTGTTGGTGTTGGCGGAGTTGGTGTCGGTGGTGTTGGCGGTGTTGGTGTTGGTGTCGGTGGTGTTGGCGGTGTTGGTGTTGGCGGTGTTGGTGTTGGCGGTGTTGGTGTTGGCGTAGTTTCGTTATCAGTAATGGCGACAGTAACAGGCGCGCTCGCAATTCCGCTATATTTCGCGTCGTTACTTGTTACCGCGTGATTGATTGTGCCACTGTGAGTACCTTCTATAACTGTGTCATCCGTCGCAATCACAGTTACAGTTTGGGCAATATTCCAATTAGCAGCGTCGAAACTAATGGGGGCGATCGCACTTATTTGATTCCCCCCGTCAAAGCTGACTGTTACCGGCGCTGTTGGCTGCGAATTTAGCTGAAGTGTATAAATTCCCGTTGCACCGCCTTCTGCTGCTGTGGTACTGGCGGGATTAACGGTAACGCCGACAGTATCGCTGTCGCTGTTAGTAACGCTGACATCGGCAGCACTGAAATTGCTGTAATTGCTGTCTGTACTAACAGCAGCCTCAGTGACAATAGTGTAAGCAATATCGCCGTCAGCAATATTGTCGCCAACACCTGTCACCGTTACCGTCTGCGCCTGATTCCAGTTATTGGGAGTGAAACTTAAGGTATTAGTAGAAACTGTTCCCTCCGCAGGATTGGAACTGCTTAAAGCTACCGTAACAGGTGCCGTAGGTTGAGTGTTGAGGACAACACTGAAATTTGCCGTACCTCCAGCTTCTGTTGTAGTTAATCCTGCTGTGGGATTAACGGTAATGCCTGCAGTTTCGTCGTCGCTATTCGTAATGCTGACATCGGCAGCACTGAAATTGCTGTAATTGCTGTCTGTACTAACAGCCGCAGCGGTGACAATATTGTAAGTTTGATTGCCGTCAGCAATATTGTCGTCAACGCCTGTTACTGTTACTGTTTGGGGCGCACTCCAATTGGCGGGAGTGAATGTCAGCGAGGGTGTAGAAACTGTTCCCTCGGCAACATTGGAACTGCTTAAGCCAACAGTCACGTTAGCAGTTGGTTCAGAGTTGAGTTGGACAGTAAATGTTGCTGTTCCTCCTGCTTCTGTTGTAATTAATCCGCTAGCGGGATTGACGGCAATTCCAGCAGTGTCGTCATTAGTAATAGTAGTTGTCGCACTAGCAGTACCAATTGTCGAACTGCCGCCGGGAAGACCGCCATCAGGCAATGTGACGGGATTTGATAGAGTGACGGTAATAGTTTCGTCTGGTTCAACGCTATCATCACCCAACACATCGAGGGTGACAGTTTTCGATGTTTCGCCAGAGGCAAAATTAATCAGACCAGTCGTACTTGCTGCGCCCGAAGTGCCGCCGATATTGTTGTAATCGCTGCCGTTGGTTGCAGTGCCACCAATTGCATAATCGACAGTCCCTGCTGTATCAGTACCGCCACTGCGACTAACAGTAAATATCAGTGGATTTGTGCCGGCGTTGCCTTCAGGAACAGTACCAGCACTAGCACCAACTGTGTAAATAATCGGATCGTTAGCAGGAATTGTTAGGGTTGTTTCAGAGATTGTACCTCCAAACCCTCCTCCTCCCGGACTCGTACCAAAACTCAAGACAACTGCTTCATCTATTTCTGCAAGGTTGTCTGGTTTGATAGTGACAGCTATATTTTGAGTCAAACTGCCGCTACCTGCGGGAAAAGTGAGAGTATTAGTAGAAAGAGCATAGTCAGAATCTTGAGTCGCTCGTGAGGTAGCAGGAGGAACGGGCAAGACAGTTGCGATCGGTACAATCAAGTCTGTAAATCGTAAACCGTCTTCGAGTGTCACAGGAATATTAACAGTCGCATCTGCGTCTCCTTCAAGGCTGCTGTAGGCAGAATTAGCAAAACTTGCTTTCAATAGCACATTCAACAGAATTGAAACTCTGTTACTGTTGGTATTGGCGACAGCAATATCTGGTCTGGTATCAGAGTTAAAATCTCCAACCGCGATCGCGCTCGGAGTGAGTCCCCCGGTATTATAATTAAATGGCCCGTTAAAGGTTCCTTGACCGGTTCCAGTTAAAATTGAAACATTATTAGAAGCGGCGTTCGCTACAGCTAAATCCGGTTGACCGTCAGCGTTGAAATCACCAACTGCAATATCATTAGGACCTGACCCAACATTAAAGTTAGCAGGATTGCTAAAAGTGCCTTGACCTGTCCCTGATAAAATTGATACGTTCTGGCCTGCGGTTACAGCCAGATCGGATCTGCCGTCAGCGTTAAAATCTCCAACGGCGATCGCGCTGGGACTTGTGCCGACACTCAAGTTGGTTGGATTGCCAAAAGTGCCTTGACCCGTACCGAAAAAAATAGAAACGCTGTTAGCCGGATTCCCGTTAGTGGCAGCGACATCGAGATTGTTGTCGCCGTTAAAATCTCCGATCGCGATCGCTAAGGGGCTGATTGCAGTCCCCACATTGTTAAACTCACCAAAAGTTCCTTGATTATTGCCTAAAGCAATAGAAACTTGGTTCTCTTCTGCCACAACTAAGTCAGCGAAGGTGTCTTGATTAAAATCTCCCGCAGCGATCGCCTCTTTAGTGATCCCAGGGCCAAAGTTGTTAGGATTGCTAAAGTTGCCTTGCCCTGTTCCTAAAAAGACATAAGCCCCTCCTCCTATATCGCCGCCAATTGCTACCGATACAGCTAAATCGGGAAGCGTATCCCCATTAAAATTGCCCGCAACAATACCGCTGGGAGATCCTCCACTCCCCAAGGTCAAGTTAGTAGCAGTTCCAAAATTACCTTGACCTGTTCCCAACAAGATCGACACACTGTCAGAACTTCTGTTAGCTACGGCTAAATCGAGAACACCATCTCCGTTCAAGTCCTGGCTAACAATAGCTGTAGGGAGATTTCCTGTTGTCAAGCCAGTAGGTGTTTGTTTAAACGTATTGAGAACGTGGCCGTAAGCTGCGATCGCTTCTGGCCCAAATGCAATGCCAGCTTTAATTGTCCCCGCTGTCACTGCCAATTCCCAGTCGCCGCCACCTTCTGCACAACCTGTCAGATTCTCAGAAGCAGCAACACTTGCCCCTGTTAGTTGACTCAGGCTGTTTACAAATGCTTTGCCTATATTTCCTTGGCCAACATTGCAGCCGTAGATCATAATTTCGGCATTTGCTGTCAGCGATCGCGCCCATCCTTGGACTGCTTGCACGAAATTACTGGCGCGATCGCTCAAATTTTTCCAACTCAATTCAACGTTCCCCAGTTGCACGCAACCGGGTTGCCCGTGGGCAATAATGTGAATTACTGAAAATTTCCTTCCCTGCAAAGCTTCGGCAATTTGTTCCAGGCCGTTGCGGTTTGACTCTAATTGAATTACTTCGGTTTCAGGGATAACGCCGTCGATTAAGGTTTGAGGGTCGGGGACGGCAGCATCGATAAATGCGATCGCTTTTGAGGAAAGCTGAGTCATTGACTTTAGGGAAACAGCCGTTGGGGCGATCCCTAAGTCTGGGATGTTTAAGTCTGGGATGTTATCGTTATTACAGTTTTCGGCACTGAGGGATTGGGGACTTGTGCCGGC
Source organism: Microcoleus sp. B5-D4 (assembly GCF_036705145.1). Classification (NCBI taxonomy): domain Bacteria; kingdom Bacillati; phylum Cyanobacteriota; class Cyanophyceae; order Oscillatoriales; family Microcoleaceae; genus Microcoleus; species Microcoleus sp. B5-D4. The sequence goes on from NZ_JAUBTV010000049.1 coordinate 42,716, forward strand.
AGGAAACTTGGTACCAATACTGAAAGTAGACATGATTAATTTACCTAGCTGATACTTCGGGTTTATGTGATGCGAGCAAGTCTACAAAAGCACCAGCTCTGCTGTATTGTAAATTCTTGCGGAAAACTTGCGAAAAATATAATTTTCTTGCGGAATTTATCCCTATTTGATGAAGAATTGTAACAGCGCCGGCGGGCTGGGGTTTTTATACGACAAAACTTACGCCTAGATACCAAAGAAACCGGGTTTTGTACCAAAATACACAGGTTTCCCGATCGGCTAAAAAACCCGGTTTCTGAACCCCCGCAAGCCCTATGCGAAAATACTTTGCAACTACAAACTGCTTTTAATGTGACAGAGGCTTGAGTTTTGTTAAAGCCGATCGCGATATTGCTTAGGAGTCAAACCGACAATTTTGCAGAATGTCTTACTAAAGTGACTTTGGTCGTGAAATCCCACTTGCTGGGAGATATATTTTATTGATAACTTCGGTTTTTTCAACAACTGTTTTGCTTTTTCAATTCGGCACTGGGTCACGTACTGATGGGGGGTTAATCCAGTCGATTGTTTAAACATACGGCTGAAATGATAAGAACTAATGTTCACTAAATTAGCAAGTTCACTTAAGTGCAAATCTCGGTTTATGAATTCATTAATGTAATGAATAACTAATTGCAATTGACCGGGGTCAAGACCGCCTCCAACATCTCGCAGGTTCGGTTTTTTCGCGCCATAGCGGTGCAGTATGTGCAGTGAAAGCGCGTTTTTTAGTGCATCGACATAAAGAGTACCGTTTAATCCGCCTGATTCCAGTTCGGTTTTGAGAGCCCAGGCAATTCCGCTAATCAACGGATCGCGGGTTTGCCATTGCGGTATAATTTCAATGGAATTTGAATTGATCGATTCGCCAACTGTATTGTCGAAGTCGGTAGGTTCAAGAGCGATCGCCATAAATTCATAGTCTGCTGCTGCAACTGACTGGAAATAAGTACCAGCAGCAGCGATGAACATCTGCCCACTTTGCCACGATTCGCTACCGCAGTTTTTCCCGTTCAGTGTTCCTTTTAGTGTGGCTGAATTGAGCATCAAGCCAACCGTGTGCTGTTCGAGACAGTGTTCGGGACATTCGTTTGGCGGCTGAGAGTGATATTCGACATGAATTCCTTGCCACTTTGTGCCGTGACTCGACAGGATTGCGGGGCGCGGGAGAATCACTTTCATCGCGTCTGTCTTGGCAAAATCAAGAATTAGTGGTTTCTGTGGGGACATAGCTGGCACCGACTGGACGAGTTGCTATTTTGTAGTTGACAACTCCTCGCCGTATAACGGCGAGGATTCTTCTAAGCATCCGAGTGCCTTCGGGACTGACCGTCGGGAAACAAATCTGAGTTAAATCTGCAACAGCGTTCCGAGCGTACAAACGTAAAATACATAAAATGTAATACTTACTGGTATTTTACAGAAAAATCATGCACAGACGAGTTTTCCAGATTGCTATTGTACTTTGCCTCCAAGTCGTCCTAGTTCTAGGTGGGTGGGCGCAGCCTGCCGCGGCGCTGACTCCTGAACAGCAGCTATTGAGCGAAGCTTGGCGAATTGTCAATCGCTCATATGTGGACGACAGCTTTAACTCTCAAAACTGGTGGTCGATTCGCCAAAAAGCTGTCAAGCAACCGCTTAACGACAGACAGCAGACTTACACGGCGATTCAGGGGATGCTGGCGAATCTCGACGACCCCTTCACTCGACTACTGAAACCCGAACAGTACCGCAGTTTGCAGGTCAACACTTCGGGAGAATTGACGGGTGTGGGGCTGCAAATTGCGATCGACCCCCAGACAAATACCCTGACTGTGGTGGCTCCTTTGGCCGGCTCACCGGCGGATAAAGCTGGCATCCAACCCCTCGATCGCATTCTGAAAATTGACGGCACTCCTACCTCAGAATTGAGCCTAGACGAGGCTGCAACTCGAATGCGCGGCCGCATCGGCACTCCCGTTACCTTGACCTTGGGGCGCGAGGGAAGGGACGTTGCTGAGGACATTGAGCTAGTGCGCGATCGCATTGCTCTGAATCCGGTTTACGCGGAATTGCAGTCGGGGTCGGAGAATTTAGCGGTGGGCTACATTCGCTTGAGTCAATTCAGCGCTAACGCCACTGAAGAAGTCGCTCACGCGATCGACCGCTTGGAAAAACAAGGAGCCGCCGCCTACATTCTCGACCTGCGGAACAACCCGGGCGGACTGTTGCAAGCAGGGATTGAAATTGCCCGCCTGTGGCTCGATTCCGGGACGATCGTCTACACGGTGAACAGACAAGGCATTCTCGGAAGTTTTGAAGCCTCTGGACAAGCCCTAACTAACGATCCGCTGATTGTTTTGGTGAACAAGGGAACTGCCAGTGCTAGCGAAATTTTGGCGGGTGCGCTGCAAGATAACGGCAGAGCTCAACTGGTAGGAGAAAAGACTTTTGGCAAAGGACTGATTCAGTCGCTGTTTGATTTGTCTGACGGTTCTGGGTTGGCCGTGACTGTTGCTAAGTACGAGACACCGAACCATAAAGATATTAACAAGCTGGGGATTGCGCCCGATCGCGTAGTGCCTTTGGAACCCATCGCGCGCGATCAAATCGGCACCGCAGCAGACTTGCAATATCAAGCTGCACTGCAACTACTGAAAGAAAAAACCGTGCTGGCAAAGTCAGTATAAGCCTGAGTTTGAAGTTTTGAGATTGCAATAGGTGACAATACGCAGGTCTGTCTGTCTCTGCGTTTGCTTCGCCACGACAGACAAGAATCATCAAAAAAACTCTTTTATTCAAAAGTGATATCAAGTCCGACAGATTCATCTGTCATTCTTCGCTGTGCGAACCAATGACATACAAGAATGATGCACATCGGACGTGATATCAAAACCCAAAACAGCCGTTCCCTTAAGGTTGCGGGGTTGATTCCTCGGCTTCGGGCACCTCGGCTTCTTGCAAAATTACCTGACGCTGCTGCGGGTCAGCTTGGTTGCTTTGCTCTTGCATCACAGTTTTAGCAAGACTAGGGTCAAAGTAGCGGTTAAAGTCCGATCGCGACTGATTTACTCGCCCTTGGGTAAGATTGACTTCTGCTTGGATTTCGTGCAATTTTTCTTGCACCGCCCGGTAGTGAGGCCAAAGCTGAAGCAAAGCAGAAGTGGCACAGACTGAAAGTACCATGTTGACTGCCAACTTGACCCCTGTTTCGGCCGCGAGGGTTTGGTGAGGGTAGGAACGCTGGCGGCTGCTGCTGCGACGAGGAGTAACCCGAGGGGAGTTTTTTACAGGACGCAGTGGGGTAACGGTGGGTTGAATCGCTTGCATAATTTTTTTTCAAATACCTGAGACTGACGTTTTAGAGTTCACAAGAGCAAATTCTGAGCTTAACGCACACTCGTCGCTGTTTGTCAGGGTGCTGACAGCCAAAATTGTTGAGACAAAGGTGACGCCTTAAGACGGAATTTTCCCATAAAAATGCCTGCCCTTGCAGTCTCGTCTTGCGGAACACAAACAATCTACTGCACTGGGGCAGCAATTGTCTGTATCTGTAATGCGAGAGATTTAACTGCTCAGGCAGGCGTTTTGCGGTTCGCAACTGGTGTCTGGAAACTATTTGTACAGTTCAGTTGACAACCGGAAAGCCAAGATTCCGGGAATCAAAGCAATTACGAGCGCTACGTAGACTTGGGTATCTGTTAAAGACATATTCGCAAAACTCCTTTTCGCGGGGACGAGCTTTCACCAATTTGAGACAAATTGGCGCTTTTGGGAATCATTTGTTACAACTTGCAACACAAATGCTGCCTCCGGGGAGGAGTGGCCTAGTGGCGCAGTGGCGCAGTGGCGCTGTTTTTGAGTGTCGGAGGGGGAGAATTTTTCCTTGTTTCCTGGGACTGCTTCCTTGGGACGTTGTTCGGACGATCGTCTCCCACAGAATTACCGCGTTAGGTTAAGATTTAACTAATGCGAATGGGAAGTCTTGCGCTCTACCGAAGGTGAGCGTCGGGATGAAAACGCAGCCCGAAAATAAATTGAGCGAGAGCGAATCAATATCCTTTTTGTGCGCTATGATAATTTTATCGGTATTCTGCAACCTTGATAAATGTATAAAGCTTACAAGTACAGAATTTATCCGACAGATGAGCAAGATGTCTTGCTGGCAAAGTCTTTTGGCTGTGCGAGATGGTTCTGGAACTATGCTTTGAATCTATGTCAAGAAACTTACAAGAATACTGGCAAAGGACTATCTAGGGCATACATACAAGGCTTGCTCCCTGCACTCAAAAAAGAATACGAATGGTTAAAAGAACCTTATTCTCAATGCTTGCAGGTGGTTGCATTGAATTTATCTACTGCCTACAAAAACTTCTTTGACAAGAGGGCGATGCTGCCCAAGTTCAAAGCCAAGCATGGCAGGCAGTCGATCAGCTACCCTCAAAATGTCAAATTCGACGGTGACTATATCAACCTACCTAAGATTGGTTTAGTTTTCTGTCGGCGACATCGTGATTTTCAGGGCGATATCAAGACCGTTACCGTATCTCGCAACCCGGACGGTAAACATTTTGTTTCTGTTTTGATTGACGATGGGAAAGAACAGCCTGAGTTAGTCCCAGCAGATAAAGCTATTGGCATTGACGTAGGGTTAACTCATTTTGCGATTACCAGTGATGGTTCTAAGTTCGGCAATCCCAAGTATTTCGTCAAACGTCAACGAAACTTAAAACGTAAACAACAAAAGCTCGATCGCAAAAAGAAAGGCAGTCAAAACAGGAAAAAGGCAAGACGGGCGGTGGCAAAAGTTCACTCCAAGATTGCCCGATGCCGGGAAGATTTTCTACAAAAGCTATCCCGCAAGATAGTTAACGAAAACCAAGTTATTGCAGTAGAAAATCTCAATATCAAAGGCATGGTCAAGAATCATAATTTAGCCAAAGCCATTAGTGATGTTGGCTGGGGTATGTTCTGCACAATGCTTAAGTACAAGGCCCAAAGTGAAGGTAAACAATACATTGAGATTGATCGATGGTTTCCTAGCTCAAAAACTTGTCATGCCTGCCTAAATCAAGTTGAGCATCTCACTCTTGATGTTAGGGCATGGACTTGTAAACATTGTGGTACTCATCATGACCGTGATGTAAATGCAGCCCTCAACATTAGAAATGAAGCCTTGCGGATTTTGGCGTTAGGAACTAGCGCTTCTGCCTGTGGAGGGGATGTAAGTCGATCTGGCAAAACTTCGGTTTTGTTGGACGCTATTCCCGTTGAATCAGGAAGCCAGCGCTGTACCAATGAAGTGGTCAGCGTCTGGTAGTTCACGTGAAGGTGACACTAATGTTAGACAGAGCGGGTAATTTGTGCTGCGCTCGATCCTTGGCAATCTTAGGTGCACAAAATAGTTAATGATAGATCAATTTCTCGACGCTTCACCCAATTTTGGAGTTGACGGCTTTTTATTATTGTTGGTTTTGGTGGCTTTGGAGGCTGTACTTTCGGCTGACAACGCGATCGCCCTGGCGTCTATTTCTAAAGGTTTGGAAGATGCCAAGGATCAGCAAAGAGCTCTCAACTTGGGTTTGATAATTGCTTTTGTACTGCGGATAGCCCTCATTTTAACGGCTACTTGGGTGATCCAATACTGGCAGTTTGAACTGCTTGGTGCTCTCTACCTGCTGTGGCTTGTTTTCCAACATTTTACTTCAGAGACAGACTCCGAAGGAGAACATCACGGGCCCAGATTTGCCTCTGTGTGGCAAGCAATTCCCATGATTGCTTTTACGGATTTAGCGTTTTCATTGGATAGCGTTACTACTGCGATCGCTGTTTCTGATAACACTTTTATCGTCGTAACAGGCGCTACTATTGGAATTATTGCCCTGCGATTCATGGCCGGGTTGTTCATCCGCTGGCTGGATGAGTTCGTTCACCTAGAAAGTGCTGGTTACATCACAGTTGGGTTCGTGGGAATGCGGTTGTTGGTGAAAGTAATTAATCCCGATTTAGTTCCTCCGCAATGGCTGCTAGTTTCCAGTATCGTCTTGATGTTTGTCTGGGGATTTTCTAAGCGTACTCCTGAGTCAGTCGAGATTGCAAAATCTCTAGAAATGGCTCTCACTCAGCCGGATTCAGAAGTGGCTGTGCGAGAATCGCAAGGACAGAAGTCCGAAAATTAACATACTTTCATTTGAATACAATTAGCTTAAATCTGTCAAACCAACAAGATTGAAGGCTGGTCAAAACGTGCAAAAGCCTTTCATCCCGGTGACTTTAGTCTGGGGATGAAAGGCTTTTATTTTGTAATATCCTTTCCTTCACTAGCCGATCGAACTTATAGGAGTAAAATTGGGCCTATGGTTCGGCAGTTATCAAAATCAGACTCAGCAATGGTTAGGCTGGTGGGATAGCGAGGGGAATTTTTTGCTGACGGGGTTGGCGGCATATTGGCGATCGATCCAGATCTGATTTTAGCCTTGGTGGTTGCTGTATTTTTTGAGGCTTTAGGGAAATAAGGCGGGCGAGGGGAAGAGGTTGTAGGCGATCGCATTTCACCTGTCGGTAAAAAATGTAACATTTCTGTTGAGTGGCTGCCAGAAAAATTCGCGATGCACCAGAAATCTGAGTCAATCCACTCCCACAGAGATGTGATACGTCAGTCACCTACAAGTTCATTAGGAATCAATACAGGATTACGGCTCTTCCGAATTCTCTCCGAGCCGCCAAGACTAAGATTTTGTTCCGCTTTAATAACCCTAAGCTGCGCCATTTTATGATGATATCGTCGAAACTTATCCTTTAACTCTTGATCAATCATAGTTGTTTGAAACTGGGCATCCTGGGACATTAACAACATTTCAGGTTTTATTTCAATATCATTAGCGCCAATAAAAGTGTTCACAAGAACCTGAAATGTCAAGGGCTTTTTATGGTCAAGATGGCTCTCATAAATAGCTACTTTATCACCAGTAATATCGCATTCAACTCTTCCATCCTGATCGGCAAACTTTTCAAAGAATATTTTTTTAGTTAGCCGAAGATCATCTTGAACAGCGGCACGGCAGGCTTCTAAAAAATCTTGATAAAGAGACTTTCCTTTAGCAGAAATCGCTGTGCGATAAGAAAAATCTGTTTTAGATCCATCTGTTCTTTCTATCCAAAAGCAACTTGTCGGCATATCGGTTCTATATTTGTACAAACGTTTTATACCACATCCAATCTTTTTATCTGCTTCAGGATGGCGCTCCAGAAGAGCTAGTAACATATCGTGATCATCACCTGCTATGCTTTGACCATTTCGATAGCGCTCCAACATATTTCTGAAGTGTTCAATAGCATCTTTCTGGAATTTGAACTCTATTCCATTGAGAACAATTGGTTGCCTTGCCATTTAAACTCCCTACCAGTTTTATATGACGTATAACTTAAATTGTATCGCAGATGTGTTACCCTATATCATAATAAGCGATATCTGCAAGACATAGGAGTTCAAAAAGTCCCTGCTTATCTTTCCTAACCTCAATTCTCGAATGTCGAATGTCTAGACGCGATAATTTACACTTCTCTCTACGTCGCACCCTCGAAAAAGACGGGTGGACAATTACGGACGATCCTTTAGTCTTAGTGTTAGAACAGACACTTTTGAAAGCCGACTTAGGAGCAGAAAAGTTTTTTACTGCGGAAAAAGAAGGGCAGAAAATCGCTGTTGAAATCAAAGACTTCGATTCACCCTCAGTCATCAGTGAACTGGAAAAAACGATGGGACAGCTTCAGCTTTACCAATGGGCATTGGAAGGGCAAGAGCCGGAGCGTCAGTTGTTTTTAGCTGTGAGCCAAGCCATCTACATTAAACACTTTCAAAAACCGATTTTTCAGTTAGCCGTCCAGCGAAATAAAATTAACTTATTAGTTTACGAACCAAGTCAAGAGGTGATTCTCCAATGGATAACTCACTAAGCTATGCAGACATCCTCAAAAAAACCCTGCAAGAAGCAACTCGCGCCCAACCGCGTTTACAGGCGATCCAGCTTTACCCCGTCTGTGATGTCGATTCTGGTCACTTTCTGATTCTCGCTACAGGCTGGGATAAACAGCGCTGGATTGACACGATTCTGTTTCATGCTCGTTTAGTCGATAATCAAGTTGTAATTGAAGAAGATAACTTCGAGGAAGGTCTAAGCCAAGCGCTGATTGCAGCGGGTATAAAAGCAGAGGATATTGTGACTACCCTCTTCCCTGACAACAGCGATAGAGAGAAAACGTATCAGACAGTATAAGGAAGAAGGAAGAGGGGGAGATGGGAAGAGGGGGAGGATTTTTCCCCTATTAGCAATTAGCCATTAGCTATGGCCTAGGCTTACCGACAAAGAAAGCTAAGGGAGAATTATCACCACAAGATAACCGAACTTTAGAACCAATGGGAAAAACATTCCCTGTGGTTGTGAGTGCATATAACTTTTCGCCCGAAGGAGTCTTTAAACAATAACGATTTTCTCTGCCTAAAAATTGGCGATCGCAAACCACAACAGCCGAATCTTCATCTAAGTATAAACTCAAGTCTTCCTGCCGGATCATCAATTCTCCTTGAGTAGAAACATCACAGGGAACTTGTGAACATGAATCTCGTTTAACAGCAAAACAACCTACTTCTGTTTCCCAAAAATCCTGCTTCAGCGATGCAGACACAAAATTAGCTTGCGTCACAAACTCAGCCACAAATCGAGATGCTGGTTCTTGATAAACTTCCTCTGGAGTGCCAAACTGTTCTAATTTGCCTTGACGCATCACCGCTACCCAATCTGAAATCGAAAGTGCTTCTTCGCGATCGTGGGTGACAAATACACCAGAGGTTCCCGTTGCTTTGAGAATCTCGCGGACTTCCTGACGCAATCTTAACCGTACTTGTACATCTAAATTACTCAACGGTTCATCTAGTAAAATAATCGCAGGTCTAGGCGCTAAAGCACGGGCCAGCGCCACTCGCTGTTGCTGACCCCCGGATAATTCATGGGGATAACGGTTTTCCAACCCTTCTAATCCCACCAGCGCTAATGCTTCGGTGACACCTTTCTGAATATTATGCTTTGACTCTTTTCCTTGATGTGTCAAGCCAAAAGCTACATTTTTCGCGACTGTCAAATGGGGGAAGAGTGCATAGTCTTGAAACACCATACCAATGTCTCGCTGTTCCGGCGCGACTGACATATTAACACTCGCTACAGTTTTTCCTGCTAGGGCGATCGTCCCTGCTTGTAGCTGTTCAAAACCCGCAATTAACCGCAGCAACGTTGTTTTCCCACAACCCGATGGCCCCAACAACCCCAGTATATCTCCTTGATGTAAGGTCAGGGTGACAGATGCCACCGCAGGTGATGCTGCTTGGGAATACTGTTTTGTTACACCATCCAAATGCAGAATTATCGGTCGAGCCATTATTGCTATAAATAATCAACAACTTACTATTCTACAATATACCAGTTTAGTGAGATTAATTATCATAAAGGCTTGACAAATGTTTACAACTACTGATAAACTAGCAAACTAGACTTTTTACTAGCGATGAAAAATTCCCAAAAATCACTACAGCAAACAGGAATCAGGACAATCCAATGGCTATCGACCTTACGCGGTTTATCCGCTAGTGGGTGGACACTTGCGGTTATCGCTTTAGCATTGCCGATCGCCATACCAGTCATCAGTGTCTTATCCAGTATCTTTTTTGAAGCTAAAGATACATGGCAACATTTAACCGATACAGTTTTAACCCGTTATATCATCAACTCTTTATTGTTAATGATCGGTGTAGGCTTTGGTGTTATCGTGATTGGCGTAGGATGTGCGTGGCTAGTAACAATGTGTCGCTTTCGGGCCAGTCGCGTATTTGAATGGGCATTACTGTTACCCTTAGCGGCCCCAGCTTATGTCCTAGCTTATATTTATACAGACTTTTTAGAATTTTCCGGCCCAGTTCAAACTGCTGTGCGTTATATTTTTGGCTGGAGTTATGGAGACTATTGGTTTCCTAACGTGCGATCGCTCCCTGGAGCAATCTTAATGCTAATCTTAGTTTTATATCCCTACGTCTACCTATTAACACGAGTTGCATTTTTGGAGCAATCCACTTGTACCCTAGAAGCTAGTAGAATACTTGGCTGTAGCCCTTGGCGGAGTTTTATTACAGTTGCCTTACCAATGGCTAGACCTGCAATTGTTGCAGGTTTAGCACTGGCTTTGATGGAAACTCTCAACGATTATGGAACTGTTCAGTATTTTGGAGTTGATACTTTTACCACAGGTATTTATCGGACTTGGTTTGGCATGGGAGAACGAATTGCTGCCAATCAATTAGCTGCCCTGCTATTATTATTTGTTCTGGGTTTAATTTTACTAGAACGCTGGTCGCGCAGTCGGACTAAATATTATCAAGCTAGCAGCCGCTATCGCCAATTACAGACTTATCAGCTTAAAGGAATTAGGGAAATTTTAGCGGTAATTGCTTGTTTGATACCGCTGTTTTTTGGTTTTTTATTGCCAGCGGGTCTTTTAGTAAAGTTGACCTTAGCTAATTGGCAACTCACTTTAGATGAACGCTTTTGGATATTTGCCCGTCATAGTTTAATTTTAGCCACCCTGACAGCAATTTTGGCCGTAGTTATTGCCTTGATTATGGCTTATGGCTTACGGTTATACCCTAATTTAGGAGTGCAGTTTGGAACGAGAGTTGCGGCAATGGGCTATGCTGTACCTGGTTCTGTGATTGCAGTGGGGATTATGGTTCCCATTGGAAAATTTGACAATCTATTTGATAGTTGGATGCGTGAAAACTGGGGAATTTCTACAGGCTTGTTGTTAAGTGGTACGATCGCAGCTTTGGTATTTGCTTATATAGTTCGCTTCCTTGCTGTTTCTTTAAATGCGGTAGAGTCAAGTTTGAGCAAAATTAAGCCTAATTTAGATGATGCGGCTAGAAGTTTGGGTTATAGCCCGATGCAAACTTTAGTTACAGTTCATACACCTATGATGACGGGAGGTTTACTAACTGCTATGATGTTAGTATTCGTTGATGTCATGAAAGAGTTACCTGCTACTATAATTATTAGACCTTTTAACTTTGATACTTTGGCTGTGCGAACTTATCAACTTGCCTCAGATGAGCGATTGGCTGAAGCTTCTGGCCCAGCATTGGCAATTGTTTTAGTGGGGATGTTACCGGTTATTTTATTAAGTTGGAAAATTGCGCGATCGCGCAATTCTTCAACCGAGTTAACAGTTAACAGTTAACTGTTAACTGTTGCCATTATTCCTTTGAAAATCAAGATGATTAATAAAAATTCAGCAATGTTTACCCGCACTACTGGCACAATTTCCTTGTTACTACTTACTATTTTTGTCACCTTTGGATGTCAAAAACAGGCGGCGGGTCCCCTCGAAACATTACAAAAAACTAAGCAATGTCCAGGATGTGACCTGACTGATACCAAGTTAAGTGACATGGATTTAACAAACGCTAATCTCAATGGTGCTAAGTTGGAAGGTGCAATGCTAGAAAAGGTCAAACTTAATGAAGCCTTACTCGATAGCGTCAATCTCAAAGGTGCAAATTTAAAAGGTGCTTCTCTGGAAAAAGCAGGTTTATTTTCGGCCGATCTCACAAATGCTGATTTGAGTAATGCAAATCTCAAGGGGGCTTTTTTGCGAGGGGCAAAACTGAATAATGCCAATCTTAGTAATGCCGATTTAAGTGAAACTGACTTAAATAGTGCTGATTTGACAGGGGCAAACCTGACAGGGGCAAACCTCAAAGGCGCTATAATGCCGGATGGTAAAATTAAAAATTAAAGTTGATGGGATTCGGCGGTTTCAACCGCCGAATCACAAAGAGTAGCTTTTTGTTCAAAAAGCCTCTATTTCCATCCGGCCCGATCGGCAACCTTTAAAGCTTCGGGGTTATTTTTCCCATACACATCAGGGTTGAGAGGGTCAGATTTGAATGTACCAAAACTTGCCACTACAGGATCGATCGCCACACCTGAAATCACAGGGTATTCGTTATTACTCCTAGCAAAAATTTGTTGCGCTTCGGGACTGGCTAGGTGTTCCAAGAATTTGGTCGCGCCTGCTTTGTTACGGGAGGTTTTGACTACACCTCCACCACTAATATTGACGTGGGTACCGCGATCGCGCTGGTTCGGGAAAAATACACCTACTTTCGCCGCGATCGCTTTTTCTGCTGGATCTTTCGATTTCATTAAGCGAGCTACATAATAGGTATTAACAATGGCAATATCGCCTACCCCATCAGCAACAGCCTTGATTTGCGCTGTATCATTTCCCTCTGGAGGACGCGCAAAATTAGCCACCAATCCTCGCGCCCAAGCTTCTGTTTTTTGAGCTCCATGAGCTGCTAACATAGCCCCAACCAGAGATTGATTATAGATATTAGTGGACGATCGCACTAAAACTTTGCCTTTCCACCGAGGTTCTGTCAGCGCCTCATAGGTTGACAACTGGGTAGGGTTCACCTTGCTTTTGTTATAAACAATCACCCGTGCCCGGCGCGATAGACCAAACCAGAAACCTTGAGGATCTCGCAAACTTGCTGGAATTGCCGATGTCAGGACTGTTGAAGACACAGGTTGCAGAATACCTGCTTGTTTTGCCCGCCACAAACGCCCACCATCCACCGTGATGAAAACATCAGCGGGGCTATTTGCACCTTCACTTCTGATCCGTTCAATTAGTTGGTCAGCATCCGCTTCAACGAGGTTAACCTTGATCCCAGTTTTTTTGGTGAAGCTTTGGTACAACTCATTATCAGTATCGTAGTGACGTGCTGAATAAAGGTTGAGAGTCCCGGTTTGGGCTGCGACAGGGGCTTTTTTGCTTAGTTCCCCCACGGCCACGACAGCCATTGCTGTACCGCTGGCAAGAAAAATACGCCGAGAAATGCTCATTGTTCTATAATGATAGATTTTTTCATCTGGTAATTGACACGATGGTGCATCCACAGCCATCTATAGTCAGTGCTTTACTATATTAATGCAAGTAATTCTTATTTGATGATCGAGATCGTAACTATTTTAGGGCTGACGCACTGCTGGTCAATCGATTTTAGATTTTAGATTTTAGATTTTAGAGGCGACCCCACGGATAAATGCTCTTTCTTGAGGATTTTCGATTTGAGATTTGGGATTGATTCCACGGATAAATCACGTGGCCGGTACCACCTTTGAAATTCCGGGTCAGGGAAAACGATATTACCCGAAAGCAGGGCACGGTAGTGCGGTTTCCCTACAAATCCGGCGATCGTTACATCCGATCCGTGCGATCGGGCGATCGACAAAATTGCTGTAGGGAAACGGCACTACCGTTTCCTGACTGCCGTTTTCTTACCCCCAGTTTTTTTAAAGTCGCATAAATTTTCAGTAAATACCGATCTACACACTCGCCAAACCCAAAGTTAAAATATAGCCAATAAAAAATAGCTCGTCCTAGCTGTTTTTTGGGCCAGCTAAATATCAGGGAGTGCATCTACGTGTCAATAAATAAAACGCTCAAAGGCAGAGCCACTACACCTGCCCCAGGTTTTACCATGATTGAGCTATTGATAATTATTTTAATCATAGGAATATTTTGTGCGATCGTCGCCCCCTCTTGGCTAATGTTTATCAACAACCACCGTTTAAAGGTATCGCTCGATCGAGCTTATTGGGCAATGGAACTTGCCCGCAGCAACGCCAAACGATCCAAAATTTCATGGCAAGCCAGCTTCAAACAAGTAGGAGAAAACGTACAAGTAGCAGTCCATCCAGCCGACATTCCCCCCGGTCAAGTAGCAGCCAGTCAATGGAAAAGCCTAGAACCGCAAATTCAAATACATACAGCCATAAACGACAAAGGAGAATCGGAAACAACATTGCTCAACGTCAATGAAAACAACAAAGCCACAGGAACCAAAACAATTCGGCGAGCCATGTTCAACTTCAGAGGTTGCGCTGTTTATAACAGTACCGACGAGTGCGGCCAAACAAACCTACAAGCAAAAGGGAGAATAACACTATTCCATCCCCATTTAAAAAATAGTGAACGGTGTGTCATAATCTCTACTATTTTAGGACATAAGCGCATCTCTCAAAGACAACGCACAGCTAAAGACGGAAGATATTGTTACTAACACGGCGATGAATTATTTTGGGGGTAGGGAAACGGCATTACCGCGTCGTCAATAGCCTTGTTGTCGATGCTTATATTCGATGTCAATTCTTGACGCAATATCTCCGATCTAACTCACGCCCAGAGCACCATTCTCGGTTAACAGGCTTTTCTGCCTGTTCCGCAAAGAGTGAATTTTGTTGTGGAACAGGCAGAAAAGCCTGTTCATAAAAGGCTTATTGAGAATGGTGCAACATTTCAGATACAGCCTCTTCCAGGTTCATGAAGTACACACAATCTTGTAGTAAGGATCGCGAATTAAATAACTTACAATTTTAATTGTTATTGTGGGATGGGCGTCCCGCCCGTCCTTTTTGGACGG
>NZ_JAUBTV010000050.1:0-56019 GCF_036705145.1 Microcoleus sp. B5-D4
ATATTGCCGATGCCTTTTTGTACGGCTTCACTCAAGGTGACAACTAAATTAGCAGCAACTGCAACACTGGTGGCGTTATCTGCGGGGGTGAAACTGGTGGCTGTCGGCGCTGTGGTGTCAGCTACTGTGGTGAAATTCCAAGTAGCTGCGCCTGTCGTACCGGCATAATTGTTGCCCGCTAAGTCTTTAATTGCACCGGCGGCAATTTCCACGTAGTAACCAGTACCGTTAACTAAGTCAATAGTTGGATTAATGGTGACGCTACTGCCAGTAACTGTGACATTGGTGGAGGTAACGTTGATAGTTTCAACAACTGAGTTATCCGAAACTTTCTTGATGACAATATTGCCGATGCCTTTTTGTACGGCTTCACTCAATGTGACAACTAAATTAGCAGCAACTGCAACACTGGTGGCATTGTCTGCGGGGGTAAAAGTGGCGGCTGTCGGCGCTGTGGTGTCAGGTGTTTGATCTTCATAGGCACCGATATCAACTGTACTATTCACGATTCGGCTGTAACCTGTCCCGCGCTGATCTAAGGTTAAACTACTGGCGTTAGCATTAATACCAGAATCCAGGGCGGGGCTACCGGCTTGCAAAGAATGGGTTTGAGTAGGGCCACCATTGTTAGCTAGGGCATTTAAGAGAGGATTGAGGGGACTTCCACTTGTGCCTACTTTGGTACTCGTTGTAAAGCTGGTGCTCCCTGTATTATTACCAATTAAATTCCCCCCCCCGTCACTGAATGTACCAGCTACATCAGGGTTTTTAGTAGTAGGAGAACTATCAGTGTTTCCAGCAATAATGGTATTTCTGACTGTCGTTGCACTTCCACCTACATTAAGAACTCCACCACCGTTCCCTGTGTTGTTGGCATCACTATCAGCCGTATTATTTGTAATTGTTGAGTTGACAATCGTGGTATTTCCTCCGCTATAGGTGATGATAGCTCCCCCATCATTTTTGGCGGTATTAGCAGAAAATGTTGAATTGCTGATGTTTGCGGTGCCACCACTCATAGTAATAGCTGCGCCGCTTGCTTGCGCTGAATTAGCTGTAAAAGTGCTATTATTAATAGTTAATTGACCACTGCCATTAAAAATTGCACCTCCATCAGATAAACCTTGATTGTTGCTAAACGTGCTATTATTTATTGTTGCTATAGCACCGCTATTAAGGTATAGTCCCCCGGCAGAACCGCCTGCTGAAGTTAGACCATTACTAACAGTAAGATTATCTAGGGTTAAGTTACCGCTGGAGTTAACATTGAAGATGCGGAAACTGGGTGCTGCTCCGCTGCGTGTAATTGTGGCTCCATTGCCAGTAATTGTTAATGTGCCACCAGTGCTGGTACCTAAAATTACTGGTAAACCATTATTGCCTCCGGTTGTATTGTTCAGAGCTGTTAGGGTGTAGGTACTGCCGGAAGCTAGGTTAATAATATCATTTGCTGCTGTGCTATTAGCTTGGTTAATTGCCCAAAGTAATCCTCCATTCAAACCGGAACCCGTATTTGAGACATCTCCTGGCAGAACGGTATAGGTAGCTAACACGCCACTGTAAGCTGATAGCGCTGCGGGTTGGAATGGTAGCCAAGCAGCTATTTTGCCGATTTGTACGTCTAAGTTCCAGTTTCCTCCTAGTCTGATGTTCCCTATTTTTGTGCTAGAAGCTGCGACATTTGCGCGGGTGATTTCGGCAATGCGATGAATGAAAGCAAGTCCGATCGCGCCTGCTGCAACATTGCAACCATATAAAAGGAAATCGGCGTTTGAAGAGAGAGCCTTTCCCCACTGTTGCAAGTGTTCGAGTTTTTTTTCTAACAGTTCTTTATTAAATATATCTGTACCCAGATTTAGCGTGCCGGAACTACCGTGAGAAACTACGTGAACTGCCGCAATATCACTTTCCCCCGCCAGTGCGTGGGTAATTTGTTCAAGGCCACTACGCTTGTCATCTAAAATGACTATTTTGGCGTTAGCATCTGCGCCTTGGATCAGGCTTTGATAATCTTGTACAGAGGAGTCAACGAAAATAATTTGCTTGTTCGCGATTGGTAGGTTCATAATTCCTGACATCCTTAATATCTATATATTGTTTACATCCAAGTCCGGCCGGGGTTGAAACCCCCGCCTCAAATCTTAAGTGCTCGCTATGAGGACTGAAGAATTTAAGCTGTGGAGCATTTAAACCAGTAACGAGGCTAGTAGGGTGCGTCAGCTAGAACCCTTACGCTGAAACGGAAAACCTTAGATGCTGACGCACCTTACGCAAGTCCTTTAAATGCCGAACAGCTTATTAGTTCTCTTGCTTAAATAAATCGGGCGGTAAAATTGTTAGCCCGTTCCGCTGGAGGATTGAATAACCTGGAAACATCCAAGGCGTTACCGCGAATTAGTAACTCAATGCTGTCCATAATTCAAGCGAGGTTTCTGATACAGAACATCACTTTGGCTTCGGGAAATAGTGCCAGGATTAATGACAGTTTGCTGCATCACAGGCGATTGGTGTCCCCGATCGCTTCTTTTTCCGCTTGTGGCTGGTAGTCAGCCGAAAAGATACTCATAATCAGCGTCGGTTTTAGTTCAGGGGAAATAAACACGGAACACTGATTGTTTTGGGTCACGGCTGACAGCATTCGATCGACTTGCGCCCCCAATAGGGGAAGTCATAGCGCTGTGAAACCGGGCATTTTGTCGTAGTAGTGCAGCCAGTAAAGTAGAGCCTGAGCGGGGTAGTCCTGATATGAAGTGGGCTCTCACTGGCTTCGCGTGGGAATGAATGTATATAACATAGATGCAAATTTAATATATCATACTAAAGACATATTTTTATAGCATACTTTTATTTAACACTTGGCAACACAACACTTCTGGTTTACGATATCTTTACAATCTAGAGATCGTGGGTTGGCTTTCCCTATCTCTATCGTTGCTTCGGGCCCCTGCCTCTGTAAAGTCGGAAAAGTCGGATCTTAAAGTCGGAAAAGTCGGATCTTTGCCATGAGGACATAATTTAGATATCCCTCTGACGCTGTGGGTATGAGGGATTATTTTTTTTAGCAGATTTGTATTGGCTATTTTGCCAAACCGCATTAAGGTTGACGATATCTTTACAATCTAGACATCGCCTTTGTTAATTACTCTGGAATTTTTACCGCAGGTGTCGGCGGATATACGCAGAGGGATGCGGATGAGTGTTGATTTGGATTTAAGGACGATCGCCCTTTGTGGTATTTTGTCTACTTAAGGGATCTCGCACTTTTGTTGATTCCTTGAATCTGCCGCAAATTTCCGATATTTATTTGCGAAAACGGCCGCGAATGCGATCGACAAACATATCAACTTCCGGCAACTTCATCTGACTGACAAACAGGGCAAAAACCCCTAACCCTACAAAACTTGCCACACTCAACTGCACTAATTGAATTACCAAACCTTCAGTACCCAAAACTCTTTGACACGCTTGCAGAGTAGCCAAGGTAACGAAAGCAGTTAGAGAACTGCCCGAAGTTAACCCCAGAAAAGGCAAACTCCACTCCCCCCAAGGCAGGCCACCCAGCTTTTTATTTAAACAGTACAAAAGCATAATCATCGAAATAAGATTCACTCCCACCGTCGCCAAAACTAATCCGGGCGCGCCAAAAGCTCCTACTAACAAATAATCCAAAAGACCGTTTAAAAAGATATTGATAATACTGATGCGAAAAGGGGTTTCTCCGTCTCCCAAAGCGTAAAATACCCGTACCAAAACGTCGCGTCCCAAATACACAAACATTCCAATACTGTAAGCCATCAATATCGGCGTGACAAACAGCGAGGCCTCTCGATCGAAAGCATAGCGTTCGTAAACCACGCGGACGATCGGCCCGGCAAGTGTTACCATTAAAGCGCTCAGAGGCAGCATCGTAAGGGCCGTCAAAATTAAAGATTGACGAATTCGAGCTTTTAATTCCGGCCAATCTCTCGGATCGGTGAGGCGAGAAAATATGGGTAGAAATGGCACTAAAATTACATTAGAAATAATGCCTAAAGGCGTCATAACTAACAACCCACTGTAACCCATCGCAGAGGCAGCTTGAGGGATGTAGGATGCGAAAAATAGGTCAGTATAAACATTAATTTGCAGCATTCCTGATGATAAGGTCGCAGGAACCATCACCTTAATTACTTCTTGCACTCCCGGCCGTTTAAAATTAAACCGCAAGCGCAATGTTCCCAAGCCGGCGCGCCACTGCGCCACCAGTTGCACCAACCACTGCAAAACTGCGCCCGCTAAAGTTCCCCAAGCTAACACTAAGCCGCCAATTAGTGCGAATTCTGGCTGAATAATTTTGTCTCCGAGTTGCATTGCGAGAATCCCCAAACCGCCGACAAGTGCAACGCTGGAAAATAAAGGGCTAATGGATGGCAACCAGTACATATCGGCGGCGTTGAGAGTGCCGAAACCAATGCCGATCAAGCCTGAAAGTAATGCCATCGGTGCCATAATCCGAAACTGCTGCACGGCAATTGCTTTAATTTGTAAGCCTTCTGCTGTTCTATTTAATCCCGGTGCCACCAAATCGATCAGCGGATCGGCAAAAATAATTAAAGCGATCGTCACCAACAGCAACAAGCCCCCGACTAAGGTGGTGATAGTCTCGACTAAGGGTGCTGCTTCTTTTTTATCCCGGCGGGCTAAAACACTGACTATGGCGCTGTGAAATGGCCCGTTAATCCCTCCCAGCAAAATAAATAAGAAACCGGGGATGACGTAGGCATAGTTGTAGGCATCGACGGCGACACCGACTCCAAAGGCTGCGGCGATCGCAATTTGGCGCACCAATCCAAAGACTTTGCTAATTAGAGTGGCGACTGCGACAATGCCGGCAATCCCTGCGAGGGAACGAGAGGGCTTCTGTAATTGGGACACAAATGGTTACAAACGCTATTGCTAAAAGGATTCACTTATTTTAATCGCGAATCGGGAGAATCATATCACGAACTCATAAAACTTCTAGGGGGAATTGCGCTGATACCAATTTTATCGATATTACTGACTTGCGGAAATTCAATAATCGATCGGGACTATTCGTCCTAACTACAAACCGCCGTTTCGTGCTATGATGCGTCAATCTAAAATCTACAATCTACAATCTACAATCTAAAAATGATGAAACAAATGAGTTCATAAAAGTAGATAAATAACATATAGTTGATTACTGATGACTGATTGTGTTAGCTCCCATACTTATTTCAAAAGTGCGAACCCCGGTATTCGGTTATAGTTTAATCGAGAATCTAAACTCTAAAATCTAAAATCTAAAATCGCATGACTGGCTTAATTTACAAATATCCTCCTCTTTTACCCGGAATTCTAATCAAACGTTACAAGCGATTTTTTGCGGAAATTGAACTAGATTCGGGAGAAATAATCACCGCGCACTGTCCGAATACTGGCCCGATGACTGGTGTTTATATTCCGGGAAATCCAGTGCTAGTATCTCCCAGCGACAATCCTAAACGCAAGTTAGCTTATACTTGGGAATTAATTAAAGTTTGCGACACAGTGCCAACTTGGGTGGGAGTTAATACTGGGCTGCCAAATCGAGTAGTTAAATTAGCTTTGGAATTGAAATTGTTTCCAGAGTTGGGCAATTACAGTTTAATTCAACCGGAGGTTGTTTACGGCACTGATAAAAAAAGTAGAGTGGATTTTTGGCTAACTGGTGAGGAAAAACCGATTTTTCTGGAAGTGAAAAATACAACTTGGGTAAAAGAGGAGTTGGCTTTATTTCCCGATACAGTGACGGAGAGGGGACAGAAACATTTGAGAGAATTGATAGAAGTGGTGCGGCAGGGTTCGAGGGCTGTAATGCTGTATTTTATTAATCGCGGAGATTGTACTAATTTTGCTCCTGGGGATAGTGCCGATCGCACTTATGGAGAATTGTTCAGACAGGCGATTAGTGAAGGTGTAGAGGTTTTGCCCTGTCGGTTTGAGGTGACGCCGGAAGGTGTGCGCTATTTGGGATTGGCAAAGCTTGATGTGTGAGGAGGCGATCGTCTTATAGCGTATTCCAGGTGTACTTCATAAACCTGGAATACGCTGTATCTTGTAAGGTTTACAGATTATCCGATCGCGAGCGTAGTTCAATGACAAAATCCGGCGCTATGGGGGGAAATTTCTGTCGTGGTTCTGCAGTGAGTGCTTCCCAGCGAGACAATTCCACCCATGCTACATCAGGAGAACCAGATCCTCCACCGGGCAATTTGAATAACGTGGAAGAACTAAACACCTTACCTAGTTGGGTTTGGCGATTCCAAATAAAAACTTCACCGCCGAGATCCATCTCGCGACTATCGCTATCCCCACCAACTGGAGACATTAAAATTAACCTTCCTTCAGCATCGCGCTCAATGGTCAATTCAGGATTACTGAGACAGAGTTGATCAAACTGCTCATCGGTAAATTGAACGCGATCGAGATTAACTTTTAGGGGTAACGTCAGCAAGGTCATCGTCATTACTCCCCATCTTTGAGACCTGATAATTTCTATTATAATATAATGTTTCGCTTACAATACACTTGTAGCATCTAATAAAAAAGAGCGATCGCACTATGGGAATGACCCTGACCGAAAAAATCTTAGCCAAAGCATCAGGCCGCACTAAAGTTGATCCCGGAGAAAATATCTGGGTAGAAACAGACGTGTTGATGACCCACGATGTCTGCGGGCCCGGCACCATCGGCGTTTTCAAACGCGAATTCGGTGAGAATGCTAAAGTCTGGAACCCAGACAAAATTGTCCTCATTCCCGACCACTACATTTTCACCAACGACGAACGCGCTAACCGCAACGTCGATATTCTCCGCGATTTTGCCCAAGAACAAGGGATAAAATACTTTTACGACATCACGGATCGATCGGACTTCAAAGCAAATCCCGACTACAAGGGAGTTTGCCACATCGCGCTAGCCCAAGAAGGCCACACCCGGCCCGGCGAAGTGCTCTTCGGCACAGATTCCCACACCTGCAATGCCGGCGCTTTCGGACAATTTGCCACCGGTATCGGCAATACAGACGCGGCTTTTATCATGGGAACCGGCAAACTGTTAATCAAAGTTCCCGCAACCATGCGCTTTGTGTTCAACGGTGAACTGCCGGATTATTTGTTAGCAAAAGACCTGATTTTGCAGATTATTGGTGATATTAGCGTTGCCGGTGCTAACTACCGGACAATGGAATTTGCGGGCGATACAGTGGAACGTTTGACGATGGAAGAACGGATGACGCTGTGCAATATGGTGATTGAAGCTGGTGGTAAAAACGGCACGGTTGCGCCCGACAAAACTACATTTGATTACGTTACTTCTCGGACTGACAAACCCTTCGATTCATTTTACAGCGATGGGGATGCTAAATTTTATAGCGATCGCACCTACGATGTCAGCAAATTAGAACCAGTCGTCGCCAAACCCCACTCTCCCGACAACCGCGACTTAGCCCGCAACTGCCGCGATGTCAAGATCGATCGAGTTTACATCGGTTCCTGCACCGGCGGCAAAACCTCCGACTTTCTGAATGCCGCCCGCATTCTCAAAGGAAATCAAGTCAAAGTTCCGACTTATTTAGTACCAGCAACTCAGAAAGTTTACGAAGATTTGTTTGTCACCAAATACGAAGGTCAAACGCTTTCGGAAATCTTCTTAGCTGCAGGCTGCATCGAACCAGCAGCGCCTTCTTGCGCCGCTTGTTTGGGCGGCCCGAAAGATACTTTTGGGCGGATGAACGAACCCGAAATTTGCGTGTCTACAACTAACCGCAATTTCCCCGGCCGGATGGGGAATAAAGAAGCGCAAGTTTATCTAGCTTCGCCTTACACGGCGGCGGCTTCTGCGCTGACTGGGCACGTCACCGATCCGCGCGAATTCCTGCGTTAGATAGTAGTTGATGAAAGGTGTGCGCTGCATACCTTTCGATTAAATAAAGCCTTCTCCTCTGGAGTCAGGTGTTTAGCAAATGTTAGCCTTTCTGCAACTGCCAGGAGGCGATCGTATTCTTCTGGGGTTTCGATCGCCTTTGGAGATATTTCTGCCAGCAAATTGCTATAAATGAGTCGGTCAAAAGTAAAGATTATTTTTCCATTTGTCTTGGTCGCAAGCTGTTGCGGCATTTAAATTCTATGTCAAAAAAAATCAAACCATGAGTGCGGTGTCCCGCGCGCCCTGAATATACAATTCAAATGCGCTACAGCTTAGCGATTTTGTCCGGGTTAATATCAGCAAACCCCGTGTTGGGAAAGAGATAGTTAATGTAAAAACTCGACAAGAATTGCCAACAATTATTCTTAACTCAAAGTAAATCTAAGGTACGCACTGAATACCTTACATTTACTTTGAGTTAATCGACTTTAGGTTCCTCGAAAAATGATGAATAGAGATATCCGGCTGCTACAGCGCCCAAAATTGGTGCTAACCAGAACAGCCACAACTGTGCGATCGCCCAAACCTTACCACCAAAAATAGCTAGTATCAATGCTGGGGCAGTGCTGCGTGCGGGATTAACTGACAAATTGGTGACAGGAATACCAATTAAGTGAATTAGTGTCAATGCAAAACCGATCGGCACCGGCGCAAAACCTTTGGGAGCTCTCGCATCAGTAGCACCCAAAATCACAATCAAAAACATGAATGTGAGGACAAACTCAGCCAGGAAAGCAGACACCATTGAATAATTGCCCGGAGAGTTTTCGGCGTAACCGTTAGCTGCAAAGCCGCCGATATCAAATCCAGGCTTACCGCTGGCAATTAAATACAGGACAAAGGCTCCTAGTATACCGCCAATCACTTGAGAAATAATGTATGGGAGAAGTTCTCGCGATGAGAAGCGTTTGGCGACAAATAGACCAAAGGAGACGGCGGGATTGAGGTGGCATCCGGAAATGTGACCAATCGCGTAAGCCATTGTCATTACTGTCAAGCCAAAGGCCAGAGAAACACCTACCAATCCGATCCCTACAGGAAATACAGCCTCTGCCGAGATTTTTGCCGCATCGATGGTAAACACTGCCGCTAGCACCGCACTGCCGCAGCCTCCGAAAACTAGCCAGAAAGTACCTAGGCACTCAGCTACATAACGTTTTATAGGTGACATTTTGTTAAGTTTGTTGTTAGGTGGGCCCTATCTTACCACAACGAGCACCAGAAAAAATTAACTGCAACAGATAGTTTGTTAGAGCCAAAGCTTGATAGCATTGTATGTTGGGAATCAGCTTTAAAAAAATGATTACGATCGTGATGGGAGTTTCAGGTTCTGGCAAAACTACTGTTGGCAAGTTGCTGGCGCAATCCCTCAACTGGGATTTCAGCGATGCCGACGATTTTCACCCATCAGCTAATATCGAGAAAATGAGTCGGGGCATTCCTTTAGAAGATGCGGATCGCCTTCCTTGGCTATTAGCATTGCAAGCTGCAATAGACAGGTGGCTGTTAGAAAATAAAAATGTGGTTTTGGCTTGTTCTGCTTTAAAAGCATCTTACCGCGAAATGCTCTCCCGCGACCAAAAGCGAATGAAGATAGTTTATCTAAAAGCTTCTTTTCAGCTATTAGCCACAAGGTTAAAAAATCGCGAAAATCACTACATGAAAGCAGACTTGCTGTTAAGTCAGTTAGGCAGTCTCGAAGAACCTGAAGATGCACTTATCATAGATGCTTCGCAACCACTAGAGGTAATCTTGCGCCAAATTAGAAATCATCTGATGTGGGGTTAATTGCCCCACAATAAAACCTCTAATACAAAATCTGGCTTAACTTAAATACCTCTTTATTTCTTAGTCCCTCTCAGCTAGGAGGAGAGTTTGTGTAGTCCCGATTTCAATCCCCTAGTCCGATCGAGGTTTTTTAAGGCGGATTTAGTATAAGATATTTTTTCTGATTAACCGAGTTTCTGAACCACATTTGGGAGCATCTCATATTTGTAAAAACACTTCTTCTGGCTCCTTCCTTCTTCCTCTTTTCTCCTGGCTCCTGACTCCTGACTCCTAACTCCAATTTCTAGCTTTGCTGCAAAAGTGAGATGCTCCCCCACATTTAGCCTCCTCTCCGTTTCCAGGCTGATAGGTTTGCGGCCCTAATTTTTGTACAAATACAAGAAAGCTTCTACTTCAGCCCCAGTAGGTTGAGATCTAATTGCCCCGGGATTCATCGCTGTCATCGCACCTACCGCACTGGCATAAGTTACAATTGTTTGGGCTATTTTTGGATCTGCTAAATTCTTAATTCCCTGCTTGCACAACTGTCGCACAAAACCAGCCAGAAATGCGTCGCCTGCACCTGTTGTATCCTCAACATCTACTGTAAATGCGGGGATTTTTCCTTCATTTTCCGAGATACAATAAGCGCAACCTTTCTCGCCTGCAGTCACCAAAACGCCTTCTACAGAATCGAGACGGTAGGTAATAGCTCCAGCGTCGGTAGTGTCAAACAACCATTCGGCTTCTTCCTCAGATAACTTGACAAAATCAACTTTTTTTAAGAGTTTTCTAATGTGCGCTTTTGCTTCGTCTGGATTGTGCCAAAACACGGGACGCCAATTGATGTCCAGTATAATTTTAACGTCGTACTGGTCTGCTAGCTCGATCGCTCGGGCGATCGCCTCTCGACTTTCAGGATAAGCTAATTCTAAAGTGCCTAGCACTAAATATTCGGCATTTTCAAACAGCACTTCGGGTAGTTGTGCAGCCAGGAGGCGGGTGTCTGCAAAATCCGCAGTATCGAATGCGCCAAAACCGGCAAAAGATCGATCGCCCGCTTCATTCCGCAAGACATAAACTTGCCGCGTCGGCGCACTTGGATGCCGCTGCACTCCAGCAATATCAACCCCTACTTCTTGCAATACCTGCACTAGGGAATTTCCCAATTCATCCCCACCTACAGCACCGATAAATCCCGCCGCCGTCCCTAATTTAACCAAAGCACAGGCAACATTAGCAGGAGCACCGCCGGGATATGCCGTCCAAGATTCTACCTCTTCGAGAGATACTCCTGGTTTGTCTGCTAAACAATCAAATAAAACTTCACCCAGACACAGAACGCGAGGATAAGTCATATCAATTTTAGATTTTACATTTTAGATTTTAGACCAGCAGTAGACAGGCCAATAATTATTTTTAACCCATCCCAGAAAAATTGCAAGCTATTTTTTAATGGCTGCTCCTATAGTATCAGACCTACTGATACTGGCAGTTACTCGCTCAAGGCACAAGTGCAGTGCGGGCGTATCAGTTGTTTTACGTGCGAACATCTGCGGGTTTGGCCCGGATGTCAGATGCGCCCCGGTAAAGGGATCACCCACCGCCCTCCGGTGCCAGCAGTGCAAGTCCCTGCGGGTCATGCTGTCTCGGCGCTGGGTTTGCACTTTTTGCGATTGTGCAAGCGAGTTGGTGCTTCGGCCCCGAAAGAGTAGCACAGCAAATTTAATTTTCTCTTCATACTCGATCCCTCATCCTCTAGAATTGTAGATAGGTAAATATGCAGACATAGGAAAAATTTATGAGTGGGATTGTCTCTGGGACCCCTGTCACCCTGTCGGACAGAGAATTGCAAGTGGTAGAGTTAGTAGCAGCGGGATTGACTAATGAGAAAATTGCCGAAAAGTTAGAGATTAGCAAGCGTACAGTTGACAACCACATTAGCAATATCTTGAACAAGACGCGCGCTGACAATCGAGTTACGCTTGTACGCTGGGCGTTGCAGTGGGGAAAGGTATGTTTGGACAATATTAACTGCTGCCCTTTACCGCGGCCGATCGATAAAGAAGTATCTTAAGTAGGGGTTCTGGTTGGGGACAGGCAAAGAAATGATGCAAACGGCACAAGAAAAACAACTCCGCTATCACATTCAATCCCCTGGATTGCCCCTGGCGGTGTATCGCGAAGTGGCGACCCATTTGCGTCAAGTTGAAGGGGTGCAAACCGGTTTAATCCCGCAGCAGTCGCAGCGGTTTGATTACAGTGACAGCCAAATTGGGGGTTTGTGGATACAGTATCCTGAAGGGTTCGATTTGGCAGGTCGCGAGCGGGTCGATCGCATTTTGGCTTATTATGGCGATCGTTACGGAGCTTGGGAATTATTAAGTCATTAGTTATTGGGAATTGGGAATTGGGAATTGGGCATTGGGAATTGGGAATTGGGCATTGGGCATTAATTACGAGCGCCTACAACGAACAAAAAACCTGCAAATAAAAACCAAAAACCAAAAACCAAAAAATAACCGCTAACTAATGACTACGGACTAATGACTAATGACTACTGACTACTGACTAACAAAATGAGTGCAATTAAAACTTTACCGGGAACGCGGGATATTTTGCCCGCTGAAATTCAATATTGGCAAAATATAGAAGAAGTCGCTAGAACAATTTTGAAAAAAGCGGCTTATCAAGAAATTCGGACGCCAATTTTTGAACAGACATCTTTATTTGAACGCGGCATCGGAGAAGCTACCGATGTCGTGGGCAAAGAAATGTACACTTTTAAGGATAAGGGCGATCGATCGACAACTTTGCGTCCAGAAGGCACCGCCGGAGTAGTCCGAGCTTTTATTCAAAACAGTTTGTACGCGGCGGGTGACGTGCAGCGTCTGTGGTATGCTGGGCCGATGTTTCGCTACGAACGCGCGCAAGAGGGAAGACAGCGGCAGTTTAATCAAATTGGCGTGGAAGTCTTGGGGAGTGCGAATCCTCGTGCGGATGTCGAGGTAATTGCGATCGCCTGTGATATCCTGCAAACACTCGGTTTAAAAAATTTGCGCCTCGATATTAATTCTGTCGGAAATAAGGAAGACAGACAAAATTATCGACAAGCATTAATAGATTATTTTACACCGCACAAAGACGAATTAGACGCCGATTCTCAAGACCGCTTGAATCGCAATCCGCTGCGGATTTTGGACAGCAAAAATCAGCGCACTCAAGAAATTGTAGCTGGTGCGCCGAGCATTTTAGAATATTTGGGAGAGGAATCGCGAGATCACTTCGAGCAAGTGCAGCTTATGCTCACAAATTTAGGAATTAGCTATCAGTTAAATCCGAGATTAGTGCGCGGTTTAGATTACTATACCTACACCGCATTTGAAATTATCTCCGACGATTTGGGAGCGCAAGCCACAGTTTGCGGAGGCGGCAGGTACGACGGTTTAGTAAAGGAATTGGGCGGCCCAGATACGGCAGCAGTCGGTTGGGCAATGGGTATCGAAAGGTTAATTATCCTGCTGCAAAAGTTGCAACCTTTGCCCGCGCCGAAGTTGGATTTTTATTTGGTATCCAGGGGCAAAAAAGCAGAACAGCAATCGGTATTGTTAGCACAAAAATTGCGGAGTGCGGGGTTTAGTGTAGAGATAGATTTGAGCGGTAGTGCTTTCGGGAAACAGTTTAAAAGAGCCGACAGAAGCGGTGCAGTTGCGTGTTTAGTTTTGGGAGATGCGGAAGCTGAAAACGAGACGGTACAATTGAAGTGGTTGGCGAGTGGTGAACAAAGTGCGATCGCCCAATCGGAACTACTAGCAATGACAAACGAGCTACAGCAGAAAATTAACAACCCTTAGAACTCTCGCTTTTAGCCCAGTCTAGATCCCCCTAAATCCCCCTTAAGAAGGGGAGTAGGGGTTGACTTTGACAGCACTCTTGTTCCCCCTGATTGACAAGGGCTTTGACGGCACTTCTTGTCCCCCCCTTATTAAGGGGGGCTAGGGGGGATCTAGACTTCGATACAAACAAAAGAAACGGTCGGTTTCCTCGTTACCAGGCTCTGCCCGGTAACGCATATCCACAGCCTCTGCCTCGTCATTAAGCCATTAACAGTAATCCCAAAAACCAAAAGATATAATTTAAGCATTAAAACATTTAACCTCTGATAAACTATGTCTGTAGCAACTAAAAATCCTGAAACAAAACTCACAATCACCTGGCCGCTACTACCAGAAGATTTTCAACTACCAGACGACCCCGTGGAAGACGAAAGCCAACCATTATTAGCTGCCGCTTTGCGCCAGCCGCTAACAGCATTTCCAGAATTAATGCAGGATGCCTTAATTGTTTCCAACTTTGCCTTGTGTGCAGGAATAAGTTTCCCAGGTTCAAGCAGCGACGAACAGCGCATTATCTGCAAAGCACCAGATTGGATGTACGTGAAACCCGTCAATCCAAAAAATGTCTCGCAAGTCCGCCGCAGTTACACGCCACACACAGAAGGAACCATCCCCCAAATCGTGATGGAATTTCTTTCAGAAACCTATGGAGAAGAATACTCCGTTGAATTTACCTCGCGGGTGGGAAAGTGGTATTTTTACGAGCAAGTAATCAAAGTCCCCCGATACGTCATATTCCGAGCCAAAACAGCTCATTTAGAAGTTTACGCTTTAGAATCAGAACACTACAACTTGCAAAAACCTGATGAAAACGGACGTTATTGGATACCGGGATTAGACCTATTTTTAGGTATGTGGGAAGGAACCCACGAAGGAAGGACAGGCTGTTGGTTGAGGTGGTGGAATGCTGAAGGCGGGTTATTGTTGTGGTCGGAAGAACGAGCCGATCGCGAACGACTCCGCGCTGAAAAATTGGCCGAAAAATTGCGTCAAGCGGGAATCGAATTAGATGACGAAGAGTGAAATATCAATTGATGAGTCGAGTTCGATCGTGTTTTGGTATGATGACACTCTTGTGGTGCCGGCATCCAGCCCGCCCTTGGCTAACTTTACACTCCTATGTTAATCGAACGTCTCCAGCCGATCGCCTGGACAAAAAAACCGCGACTCATATCCTTATTTTCTGGTTGCGGCGGCATGGATTTGCCATTCCACAAAGCCGGATTTGAGGTAGTTTGGGCGATCGACTCCAATAAATACGCCTGCAAAACATTCAGCAGAAACATTGCTGATGTCATCATCAACGACAGCATAGAAAATATAGACATTGCACAAGTTCCCGAAGCTGAAATATGTATAGGAGGATTCCCCTGTCAAGATTTCTCCCTAATTTGGAAGCGGCCCGGACTTGAAGGAACCAGAGGCAATTTATATACATACTTTCTCGATTTTGTCAATAGAAAAAAGCCCAAAGCTTTTGTAGCAGAAAATGTCAAAGGCTTATTAAGTGCGAATAATTATCAAGCAATAAAACAAATAATTTCTGACTTTGAAAGTATCGCACCGGGCTACTTAGTTAAACCTAAACTCTACAACTTTGCTGATTACGGAGTTCCGCAATTTCGGCAAAGAGTGTTATTAGTTGGCATTCGGATGGATACAGGATTTAACTTTGTGCATCCTCAGCCAGAATACGGTCAAAATCGCAAAAATCCTTATCGAACTGCGGGCGAAGCACTCAAAAATGTGGAAGTAGTTCTTGACAATAACCAACATCATAAAATTAAAGCCCGCACCATTGAAATTTTAAATCGAATTAAACCGGGAGGCAATTTCTCTGATATTCCCCAGGATAGTCCATACTATGTCAAAGGCATGATCAGTCACGTTTATCGGCGAATTCATCCAGATAAACCATCATCTACAATCATTGCTGGTGGCGGTGGCGGAACTTGGGGTTATCATTATTTAGAACCGCGTTCTTTGACAAATCGTGAAAGAGCAAGATTACAAACATTTCCCGATCATTTTGTTTTTGAAGGTTCTACAACTGAAGTGCGGCGGCAGATTGGCAATGCAGTGCCACCGCAGGGAATCGCGGCTGTTGTTGAGTCTTTGATTCCGCTATTTAAGGGGGATTATCCGCAAGTGGATTTATATGAAATGAGTAAAAAGTTGCAGGGGATGTCAATTCAACAACGATTAAAATGGGCTGAATAAGAGGAGTACGAGCAGAGTTTTCCGTTAATTTGAAATGTGGCGGTAGATCGGAAGCTTAACATTAGCTGGCTCTGGGTTTACGATTAAATAAAATACATCAGGAGGGAAAGTCAATGATCAAGTTTGACATAGGCTACTACACCGATTTTAAATTGCCCAGCAACTCAACTATTCCAGAGCAATTACAGCAAACACTTCAGACGGTTTGGGACAGAAAATATGACGATTTATACGAAAGAGGCGGAAACAGCGATGTAGAAGAAGCCTTTGTAGAAGTAATGACATCCTTTGGGATGCCTAATAATCAAATATCCCATCAGCGATATGTCTATATGGCTTATGGAATAGCATTAGCAGCTAAACCGACCATTAAACATTACTTTCCTGAAGAACACAAGGCTGATATCGTTGAAGGAATTGTATCTTGTTGGCTGAAGGATAGTTGTGAAATCCCAGAAACTTGGGCAGATACGTTGTTTCCTAATATCAACAAAATTGGAAAATATCAAGCTACTGACGAAGCTTATAATATCTTCTATGGCTTGCTGCAAACACTCAATACAAAAACAGCCTATAATGCCATCTTAGATATTCTGTATGATGCCATTACCGGCGATGCTATTTCTGGTTGTACTGAAGCCAGACGAGATATGTTTAATTGGTGGTTAATTGAGGTGGTTCCTGCGGCCTATTGTTTAAAGCTGCCATCTACTTTATATTCGGGAAAATGGGAATTTCCGCCACTGAGTCAGTGCGCTTAAGTGATGACAAAAGTAATTGGTACAGCTTAATTAGTTAATAATCCAGGGAATCCAGTTATTGACAATTACGGTCGCACTCATTCATACTATAACTAAGCGTTGTAGGAGCTAACTTTAATGTCAGATCTATTCGCAAGAATCACGGTTAATCCTAGACAGTGCGGCGGTCGCCCTTGCATTCGTGGCATGAGAATTCGGGTATCAGACGTACTGGACTTATTTGTGGCTGGTTTGAGTGCGGAACAAATACTAGAAGAAATGCCCGATCTTGAAGCAGACGATCTGAGAGCATCTCTTTTGTATGCTTCGCGCAAACTCAATCATCCGGTATTGGTTGCATGACAATAATTTGGGTAGATGCAGAATCAATCAAAATTACATCAGCGTTGATCTGCGGTTCAAAAAATCTCAACTATTAAATTAGTTAATAATCAATCGGGAATAATCAATCAGGCACCATCAAACCCTTCAATATTCTCCCCTTTTCCTCCTCCCTCAACCCCTTACACTGCACCAAAACCCCAAAACCCCCCAAACCCATCGGATCGATTAACTGATGCAAAGCCTCCCGGCGGCGCAAAAATGTTGCCAAATCTAATACTTCCGCATCATTTGTTGATAGAGAAGCAATACGATCGCCCAAACCCAACGCCATCAAAAACAAAGCCTGTTGAGTAAACCCTACCACATCCAAACCGCACAATTCACCCTGTTTTTCCAGCGCCGTAAAATTAACATGAGCCGTCAAATCCTGCCGCCCCACATTAATATAAGGATTGCTGTGATATCGGTGGCGATAATAACACTGTAGCGTCCCCTCCCTGCGCCTCGGATTGTAATAGCGGTGCGCCGGATAGCCGTAATCAATAGTTAACAAATATCCCCGCTGCAACTTTTGAGCAACTGTACTCATCCAGTCCAAAGTCGCCAAATTTACCTCACTGCGATAACCATCCCCATAAGCACTCGCCGACAAATCGATGCCCACCAAATCCAAATATTCGGCAATTTTATGGGTGGAAACTTTGCCAATTACTTCAACAAATTTTATCTCTTCTTGTATATTTTTGGGGGTTTCTGCGGCAACGTAAATCTCCCTAACTTGCCCTTCTTCCAGAATGAATTGATGCACTGGCAAAGCATCCACTAACTCGTTAGAAAAAAAACAACCGACTATTGAATTATTAACTATCTCATCCCAATTACACCACTTAACACACTTAATATCGGCTAAAGTTTGCCGCTGTTCCGCTTGGAGTCCAGGGGAAACTTCAATAATAATGTATTCTAAAATATGAAATAAATCGGGATGTTGGAGTTGCAGATATTGCAGCACATTTTCGGCAAAATTTCCCCGCCCAGCGCCCATTTCTACGATCGCGAAGTTTTGAGGTTTGCCTAGAATTTCCCACATTTCCACAAACTGCTCTGCCAAAACCTCCGCAAAATCAGCACCCCAATGAGACGACGTGATAAAATCGCCTTGTTTGCCGATCGACTGTCGATCGCTATTATAATAACCGTGCTGCGGATGATATAATGCCAAATCCATATATTCAGCAAAAGTAATACGCTGCTGGGGACTGGCGGCAATTCTTTCGCCGATTAAATTGCAGAGTTCCAGGTTGCTGTCATTGATATCTGGTTGATGAACTTTCATAATTTATCGAATCAAAGTTGATGTTATTTCATTTGTCAATGAGAGATTTTTTTTATTAACCGCAGAGGGCGCAGAGGGCACAGAGGAAGAGAGAAGAGAGAAATAAGGTACATTTTAGCGACGTTAATAGCAATATTAATCGATCTCCATCGGCGTTTATCCGCGTTTATCTGCGGTTCAAAAAAATCAACCCGGTTCCATAAAAAAAACCGGGTTAATTTCTTAGATAAAAACCGACAAAACCTACCTATCAACCGATCCCATAATAATGTCGATACTCCCCAAAATTGCCACCAAATCCGCAATCTTCACGCCGCGCACAATGTGAGGCAAAATCTGCAAATTATTAAAATCCGCAGCCCGAATCTTCCAGCGCCAAGGAAACACACTATCATCCCCGATAATATAAATCCCCAACTCACCCTTGCCGCTTTCAACGCGGACATAATGTTCGCCCTTGGGAATCTTAAAAGTCGGGGCAACTTTTTTGCCAATAAACTGATAGTCAAAACCATTCCATTCAGATTTGGGCCCGCTTTCTAAGCGCTTCGCTTCCAAATTCTCGTAAGGGCCGCCTGGGAGTCCTTTCAAGGCTTGATAGAGAATCTTAACAGACTCGCGCATCTCCCGAATCCGTACTAAATACCGGGCTAAACAATCGCCAGCAGCTTCGGTACAAACTTCCCAGTCGAAGTCGTCATAACATTCGTAATGGTCAACTTTTCGCAAATCCCAATTTACGCCGGAACCGCGCAACATAGGGCCGGATAGTCCCCAGTTAATCGCTTCGTTGCGAGAAATAGTACCCAGGCCTTCAATCCGGCGGCGGAAGATTGGATTGTTGGTAATTAAACGTTCGTACTCGTCAATTTTGGGAACGAAATAATCGCAGAAATCTTGGCATTTATCTACCCAACCGTAGGGCAAATCTGCGGCGACTCCGCCAATGCGGAAATAGTTATTATTCACCATGCGATAACCTGTGG
The DNA here is from genome assembly GCF_036705145.1 of Microcoleus sp. B5-D4. Classification (NCBI taxonomy): domain Bacteria; kingdom Bacillati; phylum Cyanobacteriota; class Cyanophyceae; order Oscillatoriales; family Microcoleaceae; genus Microcoleus; species Microcoleus sp. B5-D4. The sequence continues at coordinate 19,259 of NZ_JAUBTV010000050.1, forward strand.
CTGCTTCCCACAAGTCGAGAATTGGTTCGCGATCGCGCATAGTATAGAAAAAAGGAGTTTGCGCGCCCACGTCCGCCAAAAACGGCCCTACCCACATCAAGTGGTTAGCAATCCGGTTCAACTCCAGCATAATTACCCGAATATAACTAGCCCGTCTGGGGACAGCAATATTTGCCAACTTTTCCGGTGCATTCACTGTCACCGCTTCGTTAAACATCCCCGCAGCGTAGTCCCAGCGGCTCACGTAGGGCACGTACATCACGTTGGTGCGGTTTTCGGCGATTTTTTCCATCCCCCGGTGCAGATAGCCCAAAACAGGCTCGCAGTCCACCACATCTTCCCCGTCTAGGGTGACAATTAGCCGGAGTACCCCGTGCATGGATGGGTGGTGCGGCCCCATGTTGAGCACCATCGGTTCGGTTCTAGTCTCAATTCTTGACATAATTAAATGAATTAATGATTACTAGCTATTGTTGATTTTTGTTTGGCTTTTATGATTATGAAGGATATCGAGCTCTCTGAGAAGGAGACCCTTGGATCAGATGTCAGTATTGACACCTATCACGTTCCAGTTTTGGGAAGCGAGTTAATTGCGGGTTTGGCTGTGCGTCCAGGCGGTCGCTATTTGGACGCGACGCTTGGGGGCGGCGGACACACGAGTTTGATTTTAGCGGCGGCGGCTGATGTTACAGTGGTGGCGATCGACCGCGACGAACAAGCCATCAGTTTTTGCCAAGCCCGATTTGCCAACTCGCCCGTTGAGTTTTGGCACGGCAACTTTGCTGAATATCAGTCCCCAGAGGCCGAATTTGATGGTATCATAGCAGACTTGGGCGTCAGCTCTGCTCAGTTCGATACACCGGAACGGGGATTTAGTTTTCGCCACCCAGCTCAACTAGATATGCGTATGAACCAGCAGCAATCTTTGACGGCAGAAGAGATTATCAACCACTGGGAAGAAGTTAAACTAGCAGATATTATTTACAAGTACGGCGAGGAGCGACTGTCGCGGCGCATCGCGAGGCGGATTGTGCAAAGCCGTCCTTTTCAAACTACAACAGAACTTGCAGGGGCGATCGCCTCCAGCTTCCCCCCCAAGCAGCGCAACGGCAGAATCCATCCGGCCACCCGTACTTTCCAAGCTTTAAGGATAGCCGTCAACTCCGAACTAGCGTCTTTAGAAACTTTCCTAAACCTTGCCCCAAGGTGGTTAAAACCCGGTGGGAGAATCGGTATCATTACATTTCACAGCCTGGAAGACCGACCTGTCAAGCACCAACTCAGAGGAACACCCAGTTTGCAGGTACTGACAAAAAAGCCGATCGTGCCGCAATCCGAAGAAGTCGCTAGAAATCCCCGCTCTCGTTCTGCTAAGCTCAGACTGGCAGAAAGATTAGCTTGATTCGGCAGTAGTAATATGCTTGCTGCAAAAAGTTCAGAGATTAGGGAGACTTGTATGCAGCAATCAAGTACGATTCGGCAAAGATGTAGGGAATAGCGCCAACAACCCACCACTAACCCTCCGGGTACAGTGGGGCTTGAAATACAGCCGGTGTTGACCAGACTTAGGTAGCAATACCTGCGTTAGTAGTAAGTGTTAAAATTCACACCGAGGACAGTGCCCAGCTAGTTAAGAACTCTGCAATCAGAGCATTAATTAGCCGTTTTGAATGCAGGTGTGTTTAGAAAAGTACCGACTGCTAACAAGGTCATTGCTCGTATCACAGCGTCAGTAACTCAGGGCTAAAGCCACTGAGCTTGTAAGAGAAATCAAACAAGCTGTACTGACCAGCCTAAGCCTTAACAGGCTACGTTATTTAGGTCATGACACCCTGGGATGCGAAGCTAGTCCCCTGCCCTGTCGCTAGTAGTTAAACAGTCTTAAAGTCACTGAGACAGTGCTGCCAGCCTAACAAGCCTCTATAACATTGGCGAAGCTAACTTTACCCCAGAAATGGGAGATTGAGGACAACCATATCCTCACGCCTTGGGGCAACCATACCCCTCTGCCCCGCGAGGGGATTCAAGGCGATTGAAATCGCCGGGTCGTTTTCCTCTCAGGACTAAAGTCTCGGAGCTTCCCACTTACCGAGTATTTTTTGTGAAAGCTGACTGGGGAATTTTCCCTATTGAAGCGGCCTACCGAGGCGGGTTACAGTATCGAAAGCCTCTCATCTGTGCGAACAGATGGTGCGAAAGGAATGCTCACCTTGAGGTAAAACGGGTTTCTTTAACTCAACTTGACGTAACTGATATGTTGCATATATCCAGCCCCCCTTTTCCTCCCGCCACCTTGCTGATAACAGCTATGGTGGGGGTTTTCAAGGGGGAAGAAAGATGAGTCGGGGAGATGGAAGCAAGCTGAAACTGATGGTAGTCGATGACGAACCCGACAACTTGGATTTATTGTACCGGACGTTTCGACGCGACTTTCAGGTTTACAAAGCAGATAGCGCCCTCAGCGCCCTGTCCGTTCTAGACGAACAGGGCGAGATGGCGGTGATTATATCTGACCAGCGGATGCCAGAAATGAATGGCACCGAGTTTTTGGGGAAAACAGTCGAGCGATTTCCCGATACGATTCGGATTCTGCTAACGGGATACACCGATGTTGAAGATTTGGTTGAGGCCATCAACTCAGGTCAAGTTTTCAAATACATCACCAAACCGTGGAATCCAGAAGAACTCAAATTGGTGATCAATCAAGCCTCAGAAACTTACAAATACTACAAGCAGCGCAGCGTTGCATTGCGCCGCGCTTTACGCAAGGAATCTCTGTTCAATGAGGTAATGAGCGTGATTCGCGGGTCGCTAGATTACTCTAGTATGGTACAAACTATTGTTCAAACCGTAGGTCAAACTTTTGAGGCCAACTATTGTATGCTGCGGCCGGTAGAGACCGATCGACTATTGCCGAGTACCTTCCCCTACCAAGCCCAAACCTCTGAAGCCAGTAGCTTTTCTTTTGATGAAAATTTGCTGGTTCAAGCTGTAGCCACCCGCCAAACTCAAGTGAACTCAAACAGTGAGGGCGACGGTAACTCGGTTGAGATTGCCGTGCCCCTGACTTACCAGCAAGAATTGCTGGCGGTACTGGCTTTGTGCCAGATTGGCGGCACTAACCCTTGGTCGGCAGAAGAGATAGAGTTAATAGAAGGTGTAGCAGCTCAAGCTGCTCTCGCCCTGTCTCAAGCTAAGCTATACCAGCGCACTCTGGATTTAGCCAAGCAGATGCAAAACGAGTTGGAAGTGGCTCGCCAAATCCAAACAAACTTGTTGCGCCAAAGTTGGCCGGATTTTGAAACTGTCAGGGTGCAAGCTTGCTGCTATCCCGCGCGGGAAGTTGGGGGCGACTTTTTTGAAGTCTACGTCCACTCCCAAGGGGATATTTGGATAGCGGTGGGAGATGTTTCGGGTAAGGGAGTTCCGGCTGCTCTATTTATGGCCAGCGCGATTTCGGTGATGCGGCGGGAACTTTCCCAAGAAGTTTCTCCAGAGCCCGATCGAGTTATGCACAATATGAATAGCAGTATGTCTGACGACCTGATCGGCAACAACCATTTTATTACAATGGTTGTAGCTCGTTACACTCCGTCAACCGGACACCTGGCATTTGCTAATGCTGGTCACATTTACCCGATTGTTTGGTCTCACTCGGAGGTGAAAGCTCAAGCCGCTAGCGGTAAAACCCCAGCCGAGCCGAATTTCCTGAAAGCTCGTGGCATTCCCTTGGGGATACTACCAGTTTGGAGGGGCAAAGCGGGTGCGATCGAATTAAAGTCAGGAGATGTATTTCTGCTGACGAGTGACGGAATTACTGAAGCTAGCGTGACGACTGAAGCGGTCGCAGGGGGTGTACCAACCCGTTCTATGCTACAACAAGAAGGGCTTTGGCAACTCTTGATTCAGGAACCTGGTTCTTTCAACTTGGACAATTTGTTGGCTTACATCCGAGCCGACAATCCCGTTCAGGAAGACGACCAAACCATACTCTCTCTGGAGGTTCTTTGAATCTGTCAGCGACTCCCGACGCATAGTCGGGGGTCAGAGGCGAAGAAAATTAAGCCCTGCTGGTTGGCGGCCCATAGATTAGTCCTGCAAAGGACGGCGTTATCGTCAACAGTAAAAAACCTAGCCGGCGATGGCGCAGCTAGTTTCCTGAATCGCTTTCCTGGGGGATTAAATACCTGTAAAGGGTTAAGGTAGAAGGCATTCGTCAGAAAAAACCAACGCTTAAAAGCCAAGGATTGAAACACAGATTTTTTATGCCTCACTGCTTGCAGTCTCGGTATGATTATCAATTGTTAAGGGGCTTTAAGCTCATAACAAAAGTTTTCAACTATACTCTTAACTTCTGCCTTCTACCGAATGACGAATGCCTGATTTTTAACCAGAAAAGGCTAGTATCCCCCGATTAGTGACAAGTATTGAGGCCGAATCCATTCGGCGCGTCGTATTTCATACCTGGAAGACACAGGGTTTTCAAACTTACGGGATTTTTTTATGAATACTGAGCTTCATGTGCCAAGCGACTTGCGGTTTTTAACAATTGTTGAAAATTGGTTGCTGAGCAGTTTGGAAGTAGAGCTAGGAGAGCACGTCGATTGGCCGCGTCAGTCGAATCGTTTGCGCTTGGTGTTAGCAGAAGCCTATTCTAACGTGATCCGCCATGCTCACAAAGATCAACCCAATTTGCCCGTGTTAATTCGCTTGAATTTAAAAAATAGGGATATTGGTTTAGAAATTTGGGATTACGGTAAAGGTTACGAAATGGATACTTACAATCCCCCGAGACCGGAAGCTAAACAGGAAAGCGGCTACGGCTGGCTGATTATGAGCAGACTTATGGATCGGGTGGACTACACTTTGCAAATAGACGGTCGCAACTGTCTAAAGTTGGAAGCGAGTTTGCCGGAAAAATCTTAATTAGTCATTAGTCATTAGTCATTAATGATTGGCAAGGCACTTTTTGACTCGCTTTGGCTGTCTGTCGCACACTGCGGTGACAGCCAATTTTTCGTGCAGTAGCGTCAGCCAAACGCGAGACTGTAAGATTGTAGGGGTAAAGTCCCGATCGCACAAATGGCCCAGAAACCGGGTTTTTGGACCCTTAGCGACGCTTCACCAGAGATTTGGTTCAAAAACCCGGTTTCTGCCTCATTCTTGCTATAAAAATCCACTCAACCTGTCGATCGCACGATTTTAGCTATTACGTGCGATCGAGAGGTCAAACAAAAATAGGCAATTTAAATCTGAAACAGCTTATCAAACATCAAATTTTTTCTGTGACCGCATACTTAGCAATTCTTGGGGAGAAGCTAACAGTTTTACCGTGACCGAAAGGAGTTTTTGATCAGAATTGAGCAAGAACAACCATCCGACATTAACAGCAAATGCGGAAGTTTGCACCCGGCCGCTGACCTGAACTTCTACATTGCCATCTTCTAAAATTTGGCTGACACCTTTCTGGGGTTCTAGCTGCATTCCTCGCGCTTCTTTTTTGAGATAAGTGGCGATCGAGATGTTGCCGATAATGGGCTCTTCAAACGGCGCGTGCAGAACCCCGTCATCGGCAAATAAATTAGCCGTCGCGTCAAAATCGCCCGCGTTTAAAGTTTCAAGATATCGCAGTACCGTTGGGTTTGTGATGCCTGCAATCTTTATAGAGGTAGTTAAAATAGGTCGAGTTGTTGCGGTCATAAAAGAAGTGATTTTAGATGAATGAGTATACTGTAATCATTCTCTTTGTCGCAGCAAATCCCTCAAAAGATATAAGTAGGGCTAGGAAAATAATTCTCCGAAAAAAGGAGGAACCGGAGAGCGTCGATCGCAGCTTGAGGAGCGATCGACCAAAATCAATCCTACTTTCAAAAAATACAAGTGTAGCCAAGCTGTAAACCCTGATACAATCAGTCATTTTCCATGCTTCAATTCTTGAATCTAAAATTTAAAATCTCAAATCTAAAATGATATAAACCCAGACACCTAATGGCATCTGGGTTTTTGGGCAAGCCTGTTTAACAGAGCCAACCAGAATATTCTATTTGCGGATCAAATTGAGCAATTCCTTTGGAGATGCCAATAAGTCGATCGCCACAAAGAAAATTTGACCTTGGGGATCGAGCATAAACCGCCACGCAATGTTCATTCCCACATTCGATCCGAACCAAGGAGTTTCGACTTTGCCGGTGACTTTCACTTGGCGGTAGCCATCTTCTGCGGGTTCTGATACGCCTTGCTGGGGCATCATTTTCAGTCCGATGCACTCTTCCCGCATATAGTTGAGGATAGCGTCGCGACCGACGATCGGCTTTTGGAAAGGTGGTTGCAGGGCACCTTCTTCAGCAAATAAACCCACGGCTGGGGTGAAGTCGAAGGCGTTCATGTAGTCGATGTAGCTGAGCACTGTCTGCTCGCTGATACCCTCAATTTGGGTTTTCACCCGCTCTTCGGGAGCGGTGGGAGTGCTGCGGGGGGCTGAGCGTTTGCCGTACTCTTGGCTGAAATCTGGGTCGTAGCCCATGTGAACTACGGTGTTGCGAAGTACGGTAATTTGTTGGCCGGGATCGAGTTTTTTGATGGCTTCGAGAACTGTGGTGGCTTCGGGAGACATTTGATAGCCCGCGGGGATCGGAGCGACAAGGCCCTGTTTCATCAACTGTCCCAACTCGTACCAGAAACCGAGTTTGGTGTTGACGCGCAAGGATGTGTAAATCCGGCCAATTGTTGTGTCGGCGTTGCTGGCTAGGTCAAACATGGTTTTGCTTTGAGCAGCCGGCGACATTTGCTTGATTTCGCTCAGGATGCCTTCAACAAGCGCCATGCTGGCTACTCCGGGAGCTGCTGCGGTGATGGAAACGCCCATTTCGGTGTAGGCATACCAGAGCAAGGCTAGTTGGTCTTCAACGCTGAGTTTGTAGAACGCTTCCGTGGTAGCCGGAACAACGCTAGCAATCTCGGTGTTGGAAAAAATAGATTGAGCTGATTGAATACTAACTGCCATATGTATCCTGTGGGATTCGCTGTCGGTTTTACTTGCGTACTTGAATTTGCGAATCGAATTCTCCCTAAATTAAATTATGTGACATTTTTTACATTTTGGAGTTCAAATTTATAAATATAAAGATTGTGGAAGTATTATCAATTATGTCCCTAAATTACTCTGAAAAATACTAGACTTATAGCGCAATTTGTGCTATTGTTCCTTACCCGATGAAAAAATCAATTAATAGCGATCGCATTAAGCAAAAAGCCCTTGAGTTGGGATTTCACAAAGTCGGGATCGCCTCAACAGACAAGGATTTCGATCTAGAAAAACAAAGATTGCAAGCTTGGCTGGACAAGGGTTATCAGGCGGATATGGCATGGATGGCAAACCCGAAACGGGAGGATATTCGATTAATAATGCCAGAGGTGCAGTCATTAATATGTCTCGCCATCAACTACTACACACCTCACGAACGCCCCTCAAATCCCGCTTCTGAGGGGGGGGTCGAGGCAGGGGTCGAATATGCTAAAATTTCTCGCTACGGTTGGGGGCGGGATTACCATAGAATTTTGCACAAAAAACTGAAGGTTTTGGCAAATTGGGTGCGATCGCAAGGCGAGGGAATTGAAGCGCGGTATTATGCTGATACCGGGCCGATTCAGGATAAAATGTGGGCACAGCGTGCCGGGATTGGCTGGATTGCCAAAAATGGTAATGTAATTTCGCGCGAATACGGTTCTTGGGTGTTTTTGGGCGAAATCTTGACTAATTTGGAGTTAGCGCCGGATGAGTCCCATACGGAACATTGCGGTACTTGTACTCGCTGCATTGAGGCCTGTCCGACGGGGGCAATTACTGAGCCTTTTGTGGTGAATGCCGATCGATGTATAGCTTATCACACGATCGAGAATCGAGCCGAAAAATTGCCCGACGAAATTGCATCTAATTTACAAGGCTGGGTAGCAGGTTGCGACATTTGTCAGGATGTTTGTCCTTGGAATCAGCGGTTTGCTAAACCAACTGATGTGGCAGAGTTTGAGCCTTATCCTGAAAATATAGCACCGACACTTGCAGAATTAGCCGACATTTCCGACGAGGAATGGAACCGCAGATTTACCGCTTCGGCGCTGCGGCGCATTAAACCCGAAATGCTGCGGCGAAATGCGAAAGCCAATCAAATTCACCCTTAAAAGTTGAGATGTTCGCGCTCAAGGTGCTTAGGGTGCACCTTACCCTATAGATAATAACCCTAGGGTGTGTACGGATGGCCAAGAGCCAATACATTATGCAGTAAGTCATTCCCCATCTAAAATCTAAAATCTAAAACGCATCGCTAAGAGTTAATAAATTATGCAGTAAGTCATTCCCATCTAAAATCTAAAATCTAAAACGCATCGCTAAAAGTCAATACATTATGCAGTAAATCATTCCCATTTAAAATCTAAAATCTAAAATCTAAAATCTAAAATTGTATGCTTCCCCGTTCCTTATTTGCTATTGTCTAATGACCAAAGTAATTATTTTTGATTTTGACGGTACTTTAGCAGATACAATCGATATTCTTCTAAGCATCAGCAACCGTTTGTCAGTAGAATTAGGCTTTAAATCGGCGACCAAAGAGCAAATCGCTCAACTGAGCAATTTAACTTCTTGGCAACTCCTTCAGTATTCGGGCATTTCTATCTTCAAATTCCCGCTGTTGATTAGAATGTTGAAAGCAGAGTTACGCACCGAAATTCCCAATATTCAATTATTTCCGGGGATTAAAGAAGTTGTACTGGAGTTAAAAACACTGGGATTTCAACTGGGAATAATCACATCTAATTCCAGAGAAAACGTCTTGGAATCGCTGGAAAAAAACGGTTTGCAAGACACTTTCACATTTATTTACTCTGGCTCAACTTTTGGCAAACATAAAGTTATTAATAGCTGGCTAAAAAGAGAACGTATAAATGCTAAAGAAGTCGTTTATGTGGGAGATGAGATTAGAGATATAGACGCTGCTAGAAAAACAGGAATTAAGGTAATGGCTGTAGCTTGGGGTTTTAATTCTCAGGAGGCTTTGGCTGCACACAATCCCGATTTTTTGATTCAAAGCCCCCAGGAATTGATAGAAATTATGAGTAATTTGCGGGAAGTATAAACTGAAATTGCCAAAAGTAAGACTCCTCGGTTGAAATCTCTTCTAGACAAACTCTCGTTCCACCAAAGAGGGACTAAAGAATAAAAGGGATATTAAAGCCTGATTTGTTATCAGCCATAGTCCTATTATCCTAAGCTGTTGTGCATTTAAATTGTATATTTCGAGTCTCGATCAAAAATCGTCAAATCCTCTCCCCCTCTCCTCTTCTCCCCCTCTCCCTCTCTAATACCATAGGCAATCTAGATGCAACACAGCTTATGTGCGATGAAATTATGTTAATCTCCTTCGCCCCGTTTCAGTGCTGCTAAAACTGCTTGCTGGCTAACTGCTTGGTAGATTTTGCTAAAATGCTGCTTGAGGGCGTCAGATGCGGGCGAGGATTTGCTAGCGGTTCCTTTTCCGTCGGTTGCGATGGGAATTGGGCCTAAGATATCTAATACTGTTTCGCTGCTGGGCGGGGGTACAATTACTACTAAAGATGATTCTAGCTGCTGATTGTATTCCCAAAAGCGATCGACCTTCGGCAATTTAGAATTCGTAGTGGGGGCATTTTCGCCGGAGTTGAGTTGGGAATTTTCCTCTCCTTGCGTACCTCGTCTTTGACGAAGTGCTGTCAAGATTTGCTCTTTGGTTCTCCCCCGCAGTTGAAAGAGTACAAAGGGGTCTTCGCTGAAGCGATCGCCCAATAAGTAGTATACTGCACTGATGTGTTTGCAAGGGTTTTTCGGGTCAGGACAGCTACAGCGCGATCGAATATCAGATAAGCTTAACGGAAATAGCGTTTTGCCTGCTGCTGCAAATACATCCTCAATATTGTGTGGCATTTCTCCTGCTAGTAATTTAGCGGAAAAAACTGCTCTTTGCGACATATTTTCAATCACATAATCCCAATCTTCATCGCTCAATGTATCGAGTCCTAAAGAAACTTGATAGGGTTTTGGATCAGTTCCTTGAACTATGGCAATTACTTCTTGATTGGGAAATTTAATGCTGAGAACTTTACCTTCGCGGGCGTATTGCCAGCCACGTTCTAAGCGCTTTTTGAAGCGGTAGGTATTGATTAAATCTAACCACTGTTGTGTCCACCATTCTCTGTCAATCATTTATTTGGGAATTGGGAATTGGGCATCGGGCATTGGCCAAACAGGTAATTGGGATGCTGGAGTCAATCGATTTTAGATTTTAGATTTTAGATTTTAGACTGAAGCATTGACCCCACGGATAAATTCGGGGGGCAAGTTTCATCGGATACAGGTTTTTTATTTCTCCCCGGATTCATCCGGGGGCTTGTATCCTGGATGCTGGAGTCAGAAAGGAAAAAACAGCTATCCGTGTATCCGTGACATCCGTGTCGTGCTGTTGGGAATTGGTAATTAATCATATTATTCTTCTTCGGTTTCTATAATAGCATTGCGATCGAGAATTAGTAAATTGCGAAGCTGGTCTGTATCTAGCTCGGTGAGCCAGTTTTCCCCAGCGCTGACAACTTGTTCGGCTAGAGCTTTCTTACTTTCGATCATATCGTGTATTTTCTCCTCTAACGTACCTGTGCAGACAAATTTGTGGACTTGCACATTGCGGGTTTGACCGATGCGAAATACGCGGTCAGTTGCCTGATTTTCTACTGCGGGATTCCACCATCTGTCATAGTGGAAAACGTGCGTTGCTCTCGTTAAGTTCAGGCCTGTGCCGCCTGCTTTTAAAGATAAAATCATAATTGGCGGGCCTTGGGGATCGTGCTGGAAGCGATCGATCATTTCTTCCCGCTGCTGTTGCCGAATTCCTCCGTACAAGAACAAAACTTCTCGTCCTAAATGCTGTTCTAGATGGGGTTTCAGGAGTTTTCCCCATTCAGCAAATTGAGTAAAAATTAAAGCCCGATCGCCCTCAGCGATCACCTCTTCTAACATTTCCAGTAACCGCTGCAATTTCCCCGATTCCTGACTCTTAATCTCCAATTCTTTCGGCTTACCTTCTGCTTTCACAAGAGCCGGATGGTTGCAAAGTTGCTTGAGTTTTACCAGCAAAGCCAGAATCATTCCCCGGCGCTGAATGCCTTCGGCTGAGTCTAATTCAGCTATTGACTCTTCGACTATTTTCTGATATAATACCGCCTGTTGAGTTGCTAGCCCGCAAAATACAGTCATCTCCTGTTTTTCGGGCAAATCTTGGATGATTTCTTTGTCAGTTTTCAGGCGGCGGAGGATGAAAGGCCGAACGAGTGATCGCAAAGTCTGCAAAGATTCTCGATCGCCGTATTTCTCGATCGGAATTGCAAATCGGCGCTGAAAGAAATTGCGCGGTCCCAAATAGCCAGGATTGAGAAACTCCAAAATTGACCACAATTCTTGCAGTCTATTTTCCACCGGAGTTCCCGTCAGCGCAATTCTAAAAGATGCCTCGATTTGCCGCACTGCTTGCGACTGCTTAGCCTCGGAATTTTTAATATTTTGCGCTTCATCTAAAACCAATCCTTGCCATTTAATGCCTTGAAATTCCTTCGCATCCCGAAACACCAGGGCATAACTGGTAATGATTAAATCTTTTCCCTTAATCGCCGCAGCAAATGCTTTGCCTTTAGCGCGTTGGTCTCCGTGGTGTAGCAATACTTTCAGCGTCGGGCCGAACTTCTTGACTTCGCGTTCCCAGTTGCCCAATACCGATGTCGGACAAACCAGCAATGTCGGTCCTTCCAAGGAATCTTTTTCTTGTAAATGCAGGAGAAAAGCAATTAGCTGAACAGTATTGTGGCACAAAATATTATTGGCAACAAAATTGTGATGTTTGCCCACCTCAAAATCATAGACCCACCCACTGTACTCAAAATCCTCAATTTCTTCTATTCTGCAATAAAATACTTCGCGATCGAGTATAAGTTGCAAATTTTCTCGGACACTATCTAACTGCGCTACATTGAGATTTGCATAAGCCTCTAGGGTCTGATTCGTCCATTTAGAAGGCTTTAGCTGGCGGTACTCCTGTTCTGCGGAACCACCAAGCACATTTTCCATACCTGCTACCACCTTTCCTAGGCTGATGCGGGAAAACTGCTGGGAACCGTTAATATAAACAGGATTGTGCATTCCGAAATGGCGCAATGGTAATTTTGTAATTTCCACTGCACGAGCGACGATATCAGAAGCAGGAATTCCCTCAACATTGGTGTTGCAAGGCAATTCGCAGATCTGCTCTAATTTACGCTGTTTTTCGGGATAGCCAAAACCAATTTCTTGGAAAAATATGCGCGCTGAGTTACCGCCGAAAGTACCGATATAATAGGTGCGAAAAATCCCGCTGCCATTGGTGGCGCATTTCTGTTTAGTGGCGATTCGCAGCCAAATTCCAAAGCGCCGCAGCAATGTAGAAAGTTGTTGGATGATTAAAGGCGAAGCGGTGCTAATTTCGATATTTCGCGTGTTAAGAAAGACAGAACCTTCAGCATCAAAGTAGTTTCTGAGAAAAATCCGAATGCTATCAAGATTGGCTTGCATGATAAATTGCGGGAAGCTTTTCTCGGCTGACAGTTTCCCCCACTCGTAGCCTTTAGCCTCAAGAAAGCATTGGTACGATCGACTGCATACAACCAAGTCTGCTGCTGTCTGCTTAGCACGAGTACGAACAGCAGGATTATTGATTTTTACTCCATACTTTTCGCCGATCCGGTGCAGTGCGACACGTAACTCTTGAAGAACTGTCGCATCTTTTTGTGCGATCGAGAGTACAGCCCGATCGCGCTGCTCATATCCCTCAGCTATTTGCCAAGCCAGAAACTTGACCAAATCGGGATCTTCCGGCTTTCCTTCCCAATACAATTTAGCAGGAACGCAAACATAATCTCCAACCTTGAGGTCATTTGTCCAGCCATCGCGTCCTAACAATTTGTGGCGGCGGGTAATTGTGATGCTGCTACCATCTTGTAGTTTGATGGTTCGCAACTTTTCTTGCACTTGCTGGCGGTAAAGTCGTCGAATAGTCGCCTGTACAATTTTGCCTGTTTCCTGATTTATGGAATTTACCAGTAATTGCTCGTTAGGTTCAGACCAAAAGCCCTCACCGTCGAATTCTGTTTTTCCGGCATAAGTTTCCCATATTTTTTCAGCTTTTTGTAAAAAGCCATTGACAAAAAGCAAAGTTTGTGGTAACGCGCATTTACCAGTTCCCATATCGTCCGCGAGACAAGCGCCCAAACCCCAGCGTTCTAAGAATGCTAACCAGCCTGCTCCTAGGGCTTGATAAGGCCGCAATTGTCCTCGGAAACTAGCCGGAGTTGCGATCGCACTTACCGCTTGATTATCGCTCAAAGTATTCAACAATTCCTGAAGCTGACCCGTAGCCTCAAAATTCACCACAGGCAATTTCTCGATCATCTGAGTATCGCCCGACGCCAAACGCAAAGCATCCTCCAAAGAAAGAGTCATTTGCTCTTTGCGACTGGCAAAAAAAGTTTGAGCCGCTTTCACATCCGGCGCGCGCAACTCCACCCACTCGCCGTTAATTTCCACCAAAGGTGAATTCAACGCAATCAATCTGTCAAATTCTGCCTTAGAAATGCGCTGTCCGCCGATCGTCAATTCCCACTTAAAATTTAGCAGACTTTGCAATCCCAACCCCCCCTTGCCCCCCCTTACTAAGGGGGGGTTAGTTTCTCCAGCCCCCCCCCTTACTAAGGGGGGGTTAGTTTCTCCAGCGCCCCCCCTTACTAAGGGGGGGTTGGGGGGGGTTGTTTCCGCTTGAATGCTCAAACCCAAACGACTCGCCCAACCATCCGTCTTTGTCAAACTCGGCGGCAAAACTACGCCCAACCCGCTATCAGCAAACCGCCAAGCTACAGACTTAATAAACTCGTATGCTTGCAGCGGATTTAATTGACAAGATTGAGGCCGCTGTGCTTGCAAACTCGGTTCAATTAACGGATAAAGTTTCGAGGCTAAACCCAAGCCGCTAAGCAAAGTTTCTTGAGGCAATTCTATTGTCCGCCCCGCATAAGCCAAACGCTCGACAGAGTTGTTCCAAACAGTTGTCGCGTCTACCAAAAATTCGTTTTCATCTGCTGCTTGCAAGCAATAATTTAAATTCCAGTTGGCTTTACCAGGAGACGGCGGTATGAGTTGAAAACAAGTGCGAAATTGACTTTGTTGAGATAATTGGTTTTGCAGCGGTGCAGTCCAAGCACTCAGCTTGGTTGCCAAGTTTTCCAATGCTGCTGTTTCTACTTGCACAATCCCAGATTCCTGCTGCAAAGCTTGCAGCCAGTCGCGCACAGGAGAAACTGCTTTGATGTCTAAAGTAGAGCTACCAGCAGATCGCACTTGACTATCTACAATACTGCTCAAAAAGCCTAACACCAATTCCTCAGCCCCCATCGGCAAATCCACCGCTAAAGGCAATTGACTGGATTCTTCTGCCTTCTTCCCTCTGACTTCAACCTCTGACTCACGCTCATCGATCCTTAATCCGTGTATCCGTGTCAAAATCCGTGTCGTGCCTTCCTTCTTCTGATATGTTCTGCAAGCCGTCGGCATTTGCTTGACAAAAGTGGCGAGGCGGAGTGTATCTGTAGAACTATCTAACAGAGGTTGCCATTTGGCAATAGCAGAACCGTCCGACTGTTTCTCCAATCCAGGCAAAAACTTGCATCTTGCCAACAAATCCAAACTCCACCTAGCAACATGAGACCAAAAACGCAAATCTGAGCCGACAAAAGAGTCGGGTTCCGTGCTGTTAAGCGGTAGTGATTGCAAGAAAACAAAAGCTGCTTGAGGGTTGAGACAAAAACCCTCGAGTTGCCAGGGATAAAGGTAAATTTCCTCGGTTTTGGCCGGTTCCTCAAGTGCTGCTGCTGAGTGCTGCGGCATCAGAGTTGTGTTCGATTCTGAGATTTGGGTGGGAAGTGCGATCGCCCGAATTTCCCTTTGAATTGAGGAGTCTTGGGTGGGAATTTCTGCGTTTTGAGTTTTGGGCGATCGCCTAGTTTTTTTGCTTTTTTCCGGTGGAGTTTCTGCGGTTTCCGGTAATTGCCAATCCAGTTTTCCCGACTGCTGCAAGGAATTTAGGAAAATCTTAAATTCAGATTCTGTCATTGCTAAGGGATGCGGTAAATTCCTCCCCGATTCTAGGGTTTCAATTGCCCCAACTTTCCGCCAAGTTTCTCCCCAAATAAATAAGCAACTTTTTTCATTTTCTAGGAGCCAACTGCCGTGTAAAATTGCCATCTTTTTTACCCTGATATTTGTATTTAAGTGCGAGGTTGACTACAGCATTTATATGGGATTTGTGAAAATTTTATTTAAAACAAACCGAGGAAATTTTGAGCCAGATAGGAATTAGGTAGAACCTTTATATTTAGGTACTTAGGGCACACCTTACCGCTTATTCCCTGGCCTAGATAACTAAATCCCTCTTCCTTCTTCCTTCAACGTCCCAATTCCCAAACGAAAATTGATCGTACCATCTATGGAAGGCGTTTAGCGGACGATCGACCGGAGAATAGACCCCAGACAGCAAAAAAAAAATTTCGAGTATAAATGCTTACAATCGAGACAGAGACAGTCGATCGCGAGGCGATTATCCCTGTCTTTTGGCGTCGGACTCTCAAACATCCTGTGGTAATGTTACGATCCCGACAGAGAAAGAATGTGGTAGATAAGGAAGCAGTGCTACATGGTAGAGATAGACAAGTCAATATCCTTCGATGGACGGGATATTAGACTGAAGATTGGTTTACTAGCGCCTCAAGCAGGCGGTGCAGTTTTGATTCAGTCGGGTGACACGGCGGTTTTAGTGACAGCGACTCGATCGCAGGGGAGAGAAGGAATTGATTTCCTGCCCCTGTTGGTGGATTACGAAGAGAGACTCTACGCTGGCGGTAAAATTCCCGGTGGATTTTTGCGAAGGGAAGGGCGTCCCCCAGAAAAAGTGACTTTGACTGGTCGTTTGATCGATCGACCGCTGCGTCCGCTATTTCCAAGCTGGCTGCGAGATGACATCCAAGTTGTAGCCACAACGGTTTCGATGGACGAACAAGTGCCACCAGACGTTTTGGCGGTGACGGGGGCTTCGGTGGCGATACTGCTGGCGAAAATGCCGTTTTACGGGCCGATGGCGGCAGTGCGAGTCGGTTTGGTAGGGGACGATTTCATCATCAACCCCACCTACAGCGAAATCAAAGAAGGCGAGTTGGATCTCGTGGTAGCTGGTTCTCCTGACGGAGTAATCATGGTGGAAGCCGGCGCCAACCAGTTGCCCGAACAGGATATCATCGAGGCGATCGACTTCGGCTATGAAGCAGCCTGTGACTTGATTCAAGCCCAGCGCGAAATTATGGCGGAATTGGGCATCGATTTGGTGGTAGAGGAACGGCCATCGCAAGATTCGGCCCTGGAAAACTTTATTCGCGATCGCGCCCAAGAACCCATCCGCATCATTTTGTCAAGATTTGAAAAAGACAAAACAATACGGAATGCAGCATTGGACGAAGTTAAGGCAAATGCAGTCGAAGCTGCGATCGCCGAACTCCCGGAAGAGGACCCGGTAAAAGTAGCGGCCACCGCCAACAGCAAGGCGATCGGCAACGTTTTCAAAGACGTTACCAAAAAAATGATGCGGAAGCAGATCCTCGAAGATGGCGTCCGTGTAGACGGCCGCAAGCTAGACGAGGTGCGACCCGTTTCTTGTCGCGTAGGCGTGCTGCCGTCGCGAGTACACGGCACTGGGTTGTTTAATCGCGGGTTGACTCAAGTCTTGTCCGCAGCTACCCTGGGAACCCCAGGCGACGCCCAAGACTTAGGAGACGACTTGCACCCACAGCAAGACAAACGCTACCTGCATCACTACAATTTCCCGCCGTTTTCGGTAGCAGAAACCAAGCCGATGCGATCGCCCGGACGCCGAGAAATCGGTCACGGAGCCCTCGCAGAACGCGCTTTACTGCCGGTTTTGCCATCCAAAGAAGATTTCCCCTACGTGATTCGCGTAGTTTCAGAAGTCCTTTCTTCCGACGGTTCCACCTCAATGGGTTCAGTTTGCGCCTCAACGCTAGCATTAATGGATGCAGGCGTTCCCCTTTCCCAACCCGTCAGCGGCGCGGCAATGGGCTTAATTAAAGAAGGCGATGAAGTCCGAATTTTGACTGACATTCAGGCAATTGAAGACTTCTTAGGCGACATGGACTTCAAAGTAGCCGGTACCGACACCGGGATTACTGCTTTGCAGATGGACATGAAAATCAAAGGTTTGCCCTTAGATGTAATTGCCAATGCCATCCGCCAAGCCAAACCCGCCAGACTGCACATTTTAGAAAGAATGCTGGCAAGCATCGACACTCCCCGCAAGGAAATGTCGCCGTTTGCACCACGTTTGCTAACCCTGAAAATCGATCCAGAATTTATCGGTTTGGTAATTGGGCCAGGTGGCAAAACGATCAAAGCCATCACCGAAGAAACCGGTGTCAAAATAGACATCGAAGACGACGGAACCGTGACAATTGCTGGCAACGACAGCGAAAAAGCTCAGCGGGCTTACAACATTGTCCAAGGCATGACACGCAAGTTGAATGCAGGAGACGTGTATGTCGGCCGCGTAACTCGAATTATTCCGATCGGCGCTTTTGTGGAAATTTTGCCCGGAAAAGAAGGAATGATTCACATTTCCCAGTTAGCCGACTACCGCGTTGGCAAAGTGGAAGACGAGTTAGCTGTGAACGATGAAGTGATTGTCAAAGTGCGAGAAATTGACAATAAAGGTCGAATTAATTTGACCCGCTTGAATATTCATCCCGACGAAGCGGTAGCCGCCCGCGAAGCGCTGAATAAATAGTTTACAGTTGGTAATTGGTAATTACTTATAGAGTAATTGCTAATTGCTAATTGCTAACTCGTGATTAGTAATTGCTAATTGCTAATTGAGATTAAATCTGATTGTTTCAGATTGATTTGGGAGTAGGTGCGCGACAGCGACAGATCGACAAAAGTGCGATCGGCTGTAGAAGTTAATAAAGTCGCGCACTTTACCCTCGGCGGTTGAAACCGCAACTACATAAAAGAAGTCCCCGCAGAGCGGGAACTCAAAAAAATATAAAGTATGCTTAGGTAGTTACTATAAATGATACGATATAGGCTTGTAAACCGCAGACATTGCAGGTGAAGATAGCAGGTTTGATTTTCATCAGCGTCTGTATAAAAACGCAGATAAAGATGACCTCAAGACCTCGCTACGAGCCCGAAGAGAATATTAGCCGTCATAGTGCAACTGATCCAGAGAAATGCGAGCAAATGGCCAAGCGTCAGGGATGGGAATTAATCCGATGGGAAAAAACAAACGATTCAATACTTAAGGTTGATTGTGTCTTTGAAGGGTTGACAGAGTTTCCACCAAGTCCATACGAACCCGAACACGAGAGAGAGGAATAAATCAATGCCAAAACGGTTGATCATTTTCAAAACAGAATCGCTTTCTTCCCCGGGATGGGAGGATAGATTACTTTCCCATACAGGTGCTCTCACAAGTATCCTAGCAGAACACTACGACTACTCAAACAAACCTCTGCCTAAAACGGGCGATCGCCTGCGAAACTTTGGCCATTTTAAAGAGAGTGCAGAGCCTAAATCCCCTGCTGCTAGCACTCACGTTCGCTGGGGAGATTGGGAGGTTTCGCGCGTAGAGGAGTACAGGCCTGAAATTCCGAATGCTGAATACGACAGTTTAGCGGTATGCTACTGTTGCTACTCACCCATTGATCCCGAATGGAAAGAATTGCCGAAAATTCAAGTTTCCCAACTGCAAAAACATTAAAAAAACAGAATTCCAGATGCCCGACTTCTGGAAAAAGTCTGACATCTAAAATAAGATAAAATCAAATCACAGCAATGCAGTCAATTTCAACTAACACATCTTTCGGCAAACGCGAAACCTCCACACAAGCGCGCGCCGGTGCAGTTTCCGCATCAAAATATTTCGCATAAACCGCATTTACGGCGGCGAAATCATTCATATCTTTGAGGAAAACCGTAGTTTTTACCACATCCAACCAAGTAGCGCCGGCTTCTGTGAGAATGGCTTCGAGATTTGCCATAACTTGTTCGGTTTGTTTTGCCACGTCGTCGGTGTAGACAATATCGTTTAGTCTAATGTCGATCGCAATTTGACCAGCTACAAACAGCATAGTGCCCGTAGCGGCAATGGCTTGATTGTAAGGGCCCACGGGTGCGGGTGCTTTGTCAGTACGAATAATTTTGCGCGTCATAGATATCACTTTTTGGGATAGTTTTTCCGAGGTTTCCGGCTGGTAGATTTGTCCGTCTGAGGTTTCTGGCTGGTAGAGTTCTCCATCTGGCATTATCGCACCAGTGAAGTCTGCATTTTTAATATTCCAATCATAGGTTTGAGCATCCGTCAAGTCTGCTTCCTGAAGGTTGGCTTCCTCCAAACTTGCTAGCATTATAGTTGCTTTTTTAAGGCTAGCTTTTTTTAGATTTGTCCTTTTCAGACAGGCTTTTTTCAAATTAGTCCCTGTGAGGTCTGCTGCACTAACATCCGCCTCAGTCAGATTCACGCCTGATAAGTTAAATGCAGACAGATTGACACCTCGGAGTTTGGCTCTCTGAAAATTGACACCTTCGAGGTTAGCACCCCCTAAGTTCACTTGAATCAATTCGGCTCCTGTCAAGTTTGCCCTAGTCAAATTTGACTTGCTCAGGTTTGCTCTATTTAACTTTGCGTTCTTCAAGGAGGCTTTAGTTAACGATACAGAGCTTAATTGGGCCTCACTCAGGTTTGCATTTTCCAGTTTAGTATTACTCAAATTGGCCCCATTGAGGTTTGCCCTACTCAAGTCAGCCCCGCTGAGGTCTGCAAAACTGAAGTTGACACTATTACCTTCCAGCCCGATTAAGTTTGTTCCTAACAGGGATGCTCTACTCAAGTCTGCGCCATAGAGGCTTGCTTTGTTCAAAGTGGCCTCATTCAACTCAGCTCCTGTCAAATTTGCACCGCGTAGGTCTATTCCACTCAAGTCTGCACCTTTGAGGTCTATCCCACTTAGCTGTACGTTATTAAAGTCCCGTTCGCCTTTAGCGTATTTTTCTAAAAGTTCTTTAGCATCCATAAATAACCTCGATCGCCCTTCCGCTAAACCCCACTTTCCCAGCCTACCACCAAAACCGAAAGCGCGATCTAAATCTGCGTTAATCCGCGTCAATCCATTTTCATCTGCGGTTAAGAAATTCCATTTTTTAACCGCAGATATAGGCAGATGAACACAGATTAACGCAGATGAACTAGAGATTATCTGCGTCAATCCGCGTTAATCCATTTTCATCTGCGGTTAAGAAATTACCTTTTTTAACCGCAGATAAAAGCAGATTTACACATTACACACCAACCGGAGCACCAACAACCTCACCTTTCAACATCCGAGAAGCAGCATCAAGCAATTGCTCCTCCAAATAAGGCTTAGTGAAATAGCCCTTCGCGCCCAAACTGTAAGCCATTTGGCGGTGTCTGTCAGCACCGCGAGAAGTTAGCATCGCGATCGGCAATTCACACAAAACCGCATCCTTCTGCATCCGAGAAAGTAGTTCCAAACCGTCCATTCTCGGCATTTCAATATCGCAGAAAACGATATCGCAAGGCAGACCAGATTTCATCTTTTCCCAAGCTTCCTTACCGTCGCGAGCTTCTTCCACACGATAGCCAGACTTCTCGAAAGTAATAGACAATAGCGATCGCACCGTAATCGAGTCATCGACAATCAGCACAGTCGGCTCAGTCTTCTCGATTTCCGCCTCGGCAGCAGCCCGATCGCCCTCATCCCAAAGCGTACCGCCAGTGTCCTTCCGCAGCCTTCCCGTCGCCAAATCGATCAGCTCCAGAACATCCGCAATTGCCACGATCCGACCGTCTCCGAGCACCGTGGCCCCAGCAATCCCGATCGGCTTCGGCACCGGCCCTTCCAACGGCTTGATCACAATTTCCTGTTCCGTCGAAACCTGATCCACCTGCACCGCCAAGAAATTGCCAGCAGAGCGCAGCACGATCACCGAAATCATGTCATCGTCAGTATTAAACCCGTAAACACTGCCGCGACCCAAATGGCGGCTGTAAGCCAGCAAATCCCGCAGTGGCCGGAACGGCAAGCTTTGACCCCGCCACTCAATGCAAGGCAAACCATCGGCCCCCGTCGTCACCTGATCGCGAGGGACATCGATCATATCCTCGACCCCATCCATCGGGAAAGCAATGCGAGCTCGATCGCTAATGCAAGTCAGAGCCTTAGAAATGCTCAACACCAGAGGTAAACGGATGGTAAACACAGTCCCCTTGCCGAGCGTCGAATCAATCGTCACAGTTCCCCGAATTTCCTGCAACGAAGTCTGCACCACATTCATACCGACCCCCCGGCCGGCATACTCCGTCGCCTGTTCCTGAGTGCTGAAACCGGGCATAAACAGCAAATCGTAAACTTCCGAGCGAGACATCCTCTGAGCCTGAGCCGCCGTCAGCATACCCTGCTTAATCGCCTTCGCCTTCACCTTTTGCGGGTCAATTCCGGCCCCGTCATCAGAAACCGAAACCACGGTTTGGTTCCCTTGGTGGAAAGCGCGAATCGTAATCCTGCCGACAGCAGGCTTCCCAGCCGCCAGACGCACTTCCGGCGCTTCGATCCCGTGAGTAATCGCATTGTTCACCAAATGAGTCATCGGGTCATATAGCTGATCCACAATCATCTTGTCGATCAAAATCTCCTTACCCTCAACCTGCAACTGAGCCTGCTTCCCGCACTTAATCGCGATTTCCCGCACCGCCCGGAACAGCCTGTCCGTCGTCTCCGCAAACGGCTTCATCCGGGCGCGAGTCAAACCTTCTTGCAGTTGAGTCGTAACTTGTCGCAGTTGGCGAGTCACCTGATCCGCCTCATCCACCAAAAACTCAATGTCCGCAGCCGACTCCCGCACCCGCACGATCAGCTCAATAATCTCTTGAGCCAAACTGTGAAAAGGAGTAAACCTGTCCATTTCCTCTGGTCTCCAGGCACTTTCCCTTGTGTGGGCCGAATCCTCAGAGCGCCAGGCAGATCGGTGTCCCTGCCGGTTTGCCAACAAAGCAATCTCCAAAAGACTCCGCTCGTAGAAATCCTGAGTCCGCTGGCTCACATCGCTCAGCAGCGCCACCTGGTGCAGCAAATTGTCCAAAAACTGTCGCATCCGTTCTTGGTCTTGCTCCAAACTGTTGCGGTTTACCACCAGTTCCCCCATCAAATTGCTGAGGTTATCCAGTTGCTTGACCGGCACCCGCATCGTCTGGTCGCCGAACCCGCCCGCGCGGGCATTCCGCCTGGGTCTGTTGATCGCCGACGGCCCCATATTGCCTTCCCCTTGGCGGCCGCCGTCCTTGGGATCTTCGAGCAGTTTTTCTAAATCGCCGAATTCGTCGTCGCTCTCATCGGCAGCAGTGCGCGGAGCTTTACTAGCAGTTGTCGCCGGTAGCCCGTGAATTTCCGGCATAGTTGCGCTCTCGCTGAGGAGTTCTTCGAGATCCGAGAAAACTTCTGTATTTACCGGACTCTGATTTGTGCTTCCAGAAGCTGCTATGACAGCTCCTGCACCCCCTGCGATTAACAGAGCTTCTAAATCGTCAAAATTGCCTTCGGCATCCTCATCGCCTGATTCTGCCTCGGCAAAAAAGTCTGCCAGCGATCCCTCTTCCAACTCCGAGGAATCGGCCTCGGCCGAGTCGTCCTCAGCGTCCCAAAAGCCCGTCGTCAGTTCCGAAGTCACCAGAACCTCAGCATCGATCGAATCCAACAAATCATCAAAACCCTCCAACTCTGCGTTGTTGAGAGTAGCGCCGGTTTCCATCGCCGAGAGCAAGTCAGCATCGCCCTCCAACATACCATCGAGAGATTCTGCAGGCAGCGGCTCTAAATCCGCACTCAAAAAATCCGTTTCCAGGGCATCAAACAAATCATCTTCGCCCTCAGACTCCCCGGCGCCATCTATTTCGGCTCGATCGAACAAATCCGCACTCACCCCGCCTGCCAAATCCTCGGCAGGTTCGGCAGACAACTCCTTCACATCCACAGCCGCGCCGTCATCTGGCGCCGATCCAGCATCGCCCTGCAGCACCATGCTTTCCCCAAACATATCCTCCAAGAAATCGAAAGCTGCGCCCTCATCAGATTCGACATTTGAAATTTCCGACTCAGGACGATCGTCCGACACAGCCCGAAGTTCTACCCCTGCCGAATTTGTCAAGCCTTGGTCGGAAACAGCCACACCATTGTTCTCGAACAAACTCCCCAAGTCTCCCTCATCAACTCCCACATCCGCACTCAGCAATTCTGAATTCCCATCATTGGGCCAACCCCCACGGGCTTGCCCCGAAGCTTCTCCGTCATACTCGGTACCCGTAGGTACAGAACCGAATAGCTCAGCCAAATCTGCGGCTTCTCGGGAAGTACCCGCTCCTTGCCGCTCCCGCACAGTCTGTTCATCCTCAGAAATCGCACCCGAGGTCATATCCCCAAACAGCGCATCTAAATCCCTATCGTCCATATCCAGGTTGAGCGATTGCACAGACTCGTCTTCCAGGCCGAAAGCATCTTCTAGCCAGTTTTCATCCGCAGAGATATCTAAATCAGAATTTGATGTCATGTTAAGAACGTTGCCCATTTCCTCATTTTGTGGGATGCCTGCAGCTTGATCTCGATCGCCCCCATTCTCCCCACCTTCGTCTTCTGAAGAAAGGAAATTAGAAGTAATCCCCAACAGCTCGCTCAAATCCGAGTCCTCGCCCAGCTCAGAGAACAACTCGAAATCATCCATTTCAGGCAGAGCAAGCGCTTCTGCCTCCGCTGAATCATTATTGCCCCCCCCGGCTGCAGGCTCCTTCGATTCTCCGTCTAAAGCCTCAGACTTCAGGGAATACTCCGAAGAGACTGCCGGCCCACCTGTTGCCTCAGATAAGCCTAAATCGCCGAACAAGTTCTCGAAATCAGCATTGTCCGTACCACCAGCAGAAGTTTGGGCAGCCACTTCGTCCAACAGCGTACCGAGAGCATCTTCGTCCGCTTGTCCCCTGGCTGGGGCCACCGTGTCGTCTCGCCGCTCCAAACCGCCCCTACCGTTACCCGTTTTAAGCTGTTTGCGAGTTAACCGCTGGCTCGAACCCCCATTTTTCTGATCGGCAGCTACTGCCGAGCCCTCTGCCTCTTCTCCAAACAGCAAATCCTCCCCAAACAAACTCGTCAGGTCATCAATCGGAGGCTTCGTGTTCGTTTCGGAACTTTCCGCATCGTATTCGTCAAACAACAAATCAGTAAAATCGCCGGAATTGTCATCGTCTGACCCCAGCATTCCCGCCGATATCCCAGAAGACTGTGCATAGTCGAGGTCTTCTTCTTCTTCCCAAGCGCCGTCGAGATCCGGGGACTCGCCGTCAAACAAGTCAGCTAAAGTGTTGAGTTCTGCCGCGCCCACTTCCGGGCCGGTGCGGGTCGAGCCTCTAAAAGCACCCGTCTCTATATCCGATTCTGCGAAGGCGGCCTCGTCGAACTGGGCCGATCGAATGCCACTGTCATCGTTGCTGTCGCCACTGTCTAGTTGGTCGAACAGCTCGTCTATACTCAGCCCAGAAATATTCGGCAGCAACTTGTTCAATCCATCCGGGGCATCGCCCGAACCCACCAGATCCCAAGCCTCATCCTCAACAGAAACCACATTTTTCCCGGATTTACTTGGTTGAGCGAAGGCCAGCAAATCTTCAAAATCCGTTTCGGGAACCAGAACAGCAGGCTGCAGCGCCAGAAGTTTTGCGCTTGGTGCGATCGACGATTCTAGACCAGAAATTACCAGTTCTTGCGCTTGTTTGATGTCTCTTATGATTATTGCGGCTAAGGTACGGTAGGTATTGTCCGGGTTGGCGATCGCCTTGGATACAGCTTGGATCAATTCTATCCAGCAGGGCAGTTCAAATTCTTCCCCTGCCCTGAGCAAGTTCCGACAAATGTTCTTGAGTTGGCGCCTGCTTTCTGGCCCCTCCGGCTGTTTAAACTCTTGCAGGAGTTCCCGCATCCTCGCCGGCACGTCCGAGTCAAATACTAGCTGCAGCGCGCTGTCTTCTGTTGCTCTAACATCAGGTGCGTAAACTGACCGCGCATCTGGAAAACTCTTTGATGAGGCAAAGGCCCCGACGCCCACCCCCGCCATAACTGGTTCGGGTACTGGCATCGCGTAGCTCTCGTCTGCATGGTGTTCTCCGTGTCCAACGAGTCCCCCCAAGTGCCCGTTAAGTTCTTCAAATACTGGTTCTAATTCTCGAACCATCTGTTCTCCCAATTCCTCTGTCAGTCCAAAAGGCCCCGACAGTTGCTCTAACAGCCCTTGCAATGTGTCAAAAATTCGCAGAAAAAGGGACTCTAGCTGTTGGTCTACTTTAACGCTGCACTCTTTTAATACTTTAAAACTATCTTCTAGTCTGTGAGCTGTTTGCTGAATGCTGGTCAGCCCCAGCATTGCTGCTCCTCCTTTGACAGAGTGAGCGGCCCTAAATACTTCGTTGACCAGTTCTGGGTCTTCGATCGTGGTTTGCAGATTCAGCAAGCCTTGTTCGATCGTATTGAGGTGGTCTTTTGCCTCCTCAATAAAGTAGCCCATTATCCTCTGTTGTTGCTCCGGCAGCATAGTTTTATTCCTGATTTTAAGCGTTATTGTATTGGGTCTATGTTAGTAGTTCTAGAGAAGGTCTCTGTAGATCTCGCCCCTTGCCAAGAGAATAATCTGACTGCGAGATATGGCAAATGTTCTGGCTATTTTTCTTTTCGATATGCCCTCACTTAAAAGATAGCGAATCTCCCGCACCTGTTCGGGTTGGAGTTTGCGGTGGACAGATATCTTGCCGGGAACGAAAGGAAAGCGGTTTTTTTCTATAGCATCGCGGGAGTTATCGGCGGGGGTTCCTTCCCACAAATGGTCAGGATTGACACAACCGCGATCGTCGCAACTGTGACACGCAAAATAACCGGGTTTAACAGGTCTTCCCAGTCTGTGTTCCAGTACCAGTCTGTGAGCGTAGAAGCTTTGAGTTTTGCCCTTAATTTTAGTACCTTTAATGGCGTAACCATCACTTCTTTTAGCCAAGGTACAAATCATGCAGCCGTTCGGCTGTATTTCAGCGCGAATGCCTGGAATTACTTCTATGCCTCGCACTTGTTTTTGAGGTTTCGGCGCAGATGTACTTCCTACATCTTTAATTCGTCCTTTCTTAAACCTATCTTGAGAATTTTCCAGTCTAGAACCTTCCCATAAATGGTTTGGATTAATGCAGTTGCGGACATCACAAGTGTGGCAAGCAAAGTATTCCGGTCTAATCGGACGACCTAAGATATTTTCTAATACTAAACGGTGGACAGTAAACGTTTTCCATTCACCGTTAATGCGAAGTCTTTTATTGGCATAGCCACTGCTAGATTTGGTTAGGGTAGAGATAATACAGCCCGTCGGCTGAACTTCACCAAAGATGCCCGGTATTACCTCTACTATGTTATCGTCCATCTGTGCAACTCCTACTTTGTTTAGGTGTTGGATTGGCATCCCCGCAGCGGTTTCAAGACTGCGAGGTTGCTTTTTGTATGCCATTATGGCCACACTAATGTGATTGTAAATCAGCCCGCAAAAAAAGCATTAGACAATTGATTATTGTCTTTCTGCTGTTTCTACTCGGAATCTTTCCACCGATGTCAAAAGGTCGCGAGCAACGCCTACCAAATTTTGCAAAGCACCCGAAACTCGCTGCGCTTCTTGGGACGTTTCCTGAGCGGTCAGCTCTACTGCTTGCATCACACTGGCCACGGCGCGAGCTGTTTCGTTTTGCTCTACAGTGTCGGCAGTAATCGATCGCACTAACACGTCAATTCGGTTAGTTACTTGAATGATATCTTCAAGAGATCGCTTCGCCTGTTCTGCCAATCTTGTCCCCTCAATAACTTGCTGCGTCCCTTCTTCCATCGCCGTCATTACCGCGCCGGTTTCGCTTTGAATTTGCATCACGATCTGTTCGATTTCTTTCAAAGACTTAGCCGATCGGTCTGCCAATTGTCGCACCTCGTCTGCCACGATCGCGAAACCCCTGCCCGCTTCCCCAGCTCTCGCCGCCTCAATACTGGCGTTGAGGGCCAACAAATTCGTTCGGGAGGCGATCGTCGCAATTAAAGCCACAATCTTAGAAATTTCTTGAGAAGCTTCCGCCAACCTCTTGACTTTTCTCGTAGTTTCTGCTACGGTTTCTCGAATTTCCAAAATCCCCGCCACCGTCCGCTCCACAGCCTCGCCACCTTTCAGAGCCGTTGCCGCCGCCCCCCGGGCCACTTCTTCCGCCTCTCTAGCGCTCTCTGCGACCCGCTGAATCGCATCGGTGAGGACTTGTACCGAATTCAGCGTTGCCGCCAGTTCCTCAGCTTGCCGCAGCGCGTCGGAAGACAAATCGCCCGCAAACTTAGCACTATCTGTCGCGCCTTTGCTGACCTCCCGAGCCGCTTGCTTCACCTGATGGACAATTTCGCGCAGATTTTGAATTGTCAAGTTAAACGAGTCAGCCACAGCACCCAAAACGTCTGCGGTCACTTCTGCAGTCACCGTCAAGTCACCCCGAGCCGCTCCTTCCACGTCGTCTAGCAAGCGAATCACTTGGCGCTGCAAGTCTTCTTTTGCCTGTTCCTGCTCGTCAGACTTGCGCCTGGTATCGCTAATCGTGGTTTGGATGACCTTCGCCATGTGGTTGAATTTAGCAGCCATTTTGCCAAATTCATCTTCCGAGTAAACCGTAGCGCGAGCGTCCAAAGTTCCTTGAGATACCGCATCGAACTGAGCTTGCAAATTATCCGACGACTTGCGTACCTGCTTGGCGATCAACTGGCCGATGCCCCAAGAAGTTAAAAAGCTCGTAAAGCCTGCTGCTGCTGTCATTACCCAGCCTGTTTGGCGCAGGTAAACGATCGCCTCCGGTTTGTCTTGCCGCAGAGCTTGATAGGAGGCAATGTTGGTGACGAAAGCCACAGCTACCAGAGAAACCAGTCCCGCCCCGATTGCCGTGTACAACTGTTTTGTAAACAAAGGGGCATTTTCCAAGAAAGCCAGTCCCCCCTGTTCTACTGTTACCGAAGTATCGACCGCTTCTGTTTCGGTGGGAGAAAAACTCGACACAGACGCATCAGCCGGGCCGCTTATGCTAAATATTTCGTCATCCCGAATTGCTGAGCCATCGCTGTTATCAAAGTCCAGGCTGCTGCCAGTCGTTCCCATCATGCCGCTGGTCGAGTTGCCGAAATTGGTGTTATTTCTAGTCAAGATCGAACTGGTGGCATCTTCTGAGATGTCAAAGTCGGGCAAATTGCCCAAATCGTCAAACTCGTCAAATTCGTCTAAAAAGTCGCTGTGTTCTTGAGCGTTCCCAGCTTTGGACGACCAGGCGCTGTGGTTCTTGTCGGACGCCCCGAAAGCTGTTGCTTGTTCGTTTTCGTCGAAAGAGAAAGAATCGCTAAAAGCGTCGTCTTCAAAAGCATCTAACTCGAAGTTGTCTCGAGAGCTAAATGCCGGGGGTTCCGAGTCGCTGTAACCGTTGCTGTTGGCAGAGGGTGGATCGACTGAATTAAATTGTCCCCGGCTCGACCTTGACGAGTGAGAGTTGGGGACAGCACCTCCCATCAACAGCGTTTCGTCTTCCGCCAGCGAATAGTTTGACGAGTAGTCCGACCCGTTATTCGGCTGTTTGTTTTGAGGTCGAGAAGACCCGAAACCCGACGAGGGCATCGCCTCGGCAAAGGGGTCTTCCTCTTCGGCCCCTGGTGCGTTATGACCGTAATTTTGACCACTCTGGGGCGGGGATTGGTAGTCGTAGTCGGAGTTATCGTCGAATTCGTCTGGCAAATCGAGCTCCGCAAAAGGTTCGCCAAAATTGTCCGAGGGGCCGATGGGGGAGTCTAGTTGGTTCGAGTCGAAGGAATTCCCGATTTCTTTTGAGGCAAAACTTTGACCGTTGAGCATCTGAGTCGGAGCTTCTGAAAACGAATCTCCTGAGTAAGGTGCGCTTTTGGCAGACACTTTGCTGCTAGACAAGTCAGCACCATCAAACCCTCCATCATCTAAGGCGAAAGGGTCTCCAAAGTCCGAGTCGGCAAACTCGTCTATGTCTAGCGAGTCGGAGTTCTCAGCATAAGCTGCCATTCCGCCGCTGTCGCCACCAAAGGGGTTAGAATGTGAGGCTAAATCTGGGACTGAGCCTGCGCGATCGTCGTCTTCTGCTTCCCACCCCAAGCCACTCATGCCCAAGTCTGCCAAGTCCTCGTTTTCCAAGTCGTCTGGGGATTGACTTCTATAGGAAAGGGATGGGGAATTTCCTTGGAAAAGTCCCAAATCCGGGTCTTCTAACCCTTCATCGAGAGATAAGTCTGGGTAGAATTCTAATTCAGTTTCAGCAGACAAAGCCTCGAAATTTTCCGTTTGTAGTTCTCCAGATAAAAATTGGTCAGTGTAGGTAATTCCGCTGTGAGCGTGTTCCACCAAACTCTGGTCGTCACTCAGGCCTAGCACAACCGTGTACTGTTCCCGCGCCACCTCATACTGTTGCAGTCCGTAGCAGTAAATGTGTCCGCACAGCAAGCGAGCGCTGGGGTCTTCGGGAAAATCTTCTACTAATTGATAAACTAGGGCTGCGGCTTCTGAATAATTGCCATCCATGTAGGCCGCTTCTGCCCGTTGGTAGTCCTGCTGAAAGTTGGTACTTGTTGCCATTTGCCGCCCTCTTTGGATTTTAGATTTTAGATTTGAGATTTTTGATTTTTATCTTGAATTGAATGTTTAGATGCGCGCCTCAAGTCGTGTGACTGTTGATGGTTAGACCCCAATCGAAAATCGCAAATCGCAAATCTAAAATCGATTTCACGCTGCCCACCGCGCCGAGCGCAGAATTTTCACTTGATCTAGCAGTCGGAGCACTTTAGTCGCTTGTGCACCTAATATCCATTCTCCCCTCAGAAATGGAATCATGCCGTCTGGTGCATTGTTCTGAGAGTGCAGTTGCTCTACGTCGAGCCAGTCCATCCCCACAATTCGATCGACTGCCAGCCCCAAAATCGTGTCTTGGTCTTCCACAGCCACGATCGGGATTTCGGGTCTATCTGTGTTCAGAGGTGTTTGGTCTCCCAGAAATTGGCCGAGGTCTGCCACCCAAATCACTCGTCCTCTCATATTTAGCGTACCTAAAAGCAAAGAGGAAACGTTGGGGATCGGTGTCATGCGGTCTGGGGACGGGGATAGTACCTCTCTAATCCCTGTCGCTGGCAGTGCGAACTCGTTCCCCGAAGGAACGTAGAACCGCAGGTGCAGCTCGCCTTCGGGAGTTTCTAGTTCTTGGAATTCCGGAGCCGGATCTACGCCTAGTCCTGGTAATATAAAGTCTGGGCTACCGCTAATCATAATTCTGACACCTGCATTTCTAGCAAATTGTTGAGGTTTCCCGCCAAGAAGAACCGGATCGAAACTTCGATGGTCGAAACTTGACACAGCCAAGCTTGACACAGCCAAGGGGTGAATGGCGCGACGGCCGGAGGTGCTGGGCAATAAATTTGCTCCGTCAATAATTGACTGCCATCAATAAATTCGCGCGACTTTTGCTGGCAAATTAGCTCAAATCGACTACGAACAATTAATTTGAAACCCCTAAAGCTTCACTTTGTACTCCCACCGCCGTCTCAATTGGTAAAACTCTAGGTAATTTCTGCGATGAATGCTAAACCGATACTCGGATTAGCGAGGATTTGTTGACATGGCTGGTGTCGCGACAATCATCAACGGAGTCACTTAAGACTGAGAATTGGACTCTCTGACTTTGTACAGAAATACCTAGCCATAAGTAGCTCTGTACATCAGTTTTTCGGAGCGGCTACAAGTGGAGAACAAGTATATTATATTTGCACTTTGAGCGTGTTAGACCCACATGGGTCTAGAAATTGAACAGAGTTTTACCGACGCCCTTATGCCAGCGCGCGGATTAATACATTCTAGTTTATGGTGCGATCGCCAATAGTGCCCGCGAGCTTTCTCTTTGTGGCGGCCGAGACTTGATCTAACCGCAGGTACAAAAAAGCTCCCATCATGGCATCGGTGCGAAAGTTATTTTTCTTCTAATTGGTCTTCTAGCGATCGGTCTAATAATCTTTCTGAGAGATTGACCCGAGGGTAGCCCGGACCCACATATTTTTCTACCAGCATCAATAACTCGCTTTCACCAAAAGGTTTGGTGTAAAAGTCTGTAGCTCCCGCCATGCGGGCTTTAACGCGGTCGATAAATCCGTCGATGCCCGTCAGCATCACGATCGGCGTCTGCCGGAAAGCGCTAGAACTACGCAGCATAGCGCAAATTTCGTAGCCGTCGAGTTCCGGCATGGCGATATCACACAGAATTAAATCGGGTTTGAGTGGAAACACCAAACTCAATGCTTGGAGGGGATTGCCGATCGTAGTAGCTTCGTAACCGTGTTCATTTAAAATTGACTCGACTGTTTTGCGAATAGTATTGTCGTCGTCTATACAGACAACTCTGGGAACCTTGGTTTCTAGGGACGACCATTCTTTTTTGTTGTTGGTGGGGGCCACAGAGGGTTCGTAAAATACTTGCACCAATCCCTGCTGCACAAATGGATAAATCGCCTTAGCGACAGTGAGCACGTCTCGGTTGAGGTAGCGCGCCATTTGGCGGATGGAAGTGTGCCCGTCGGCCCAGCGTCTGAGAGTATTAAAGGTATTGACAGGCAGTGCGACTCGCAGCTCGGAGGGGTCGGAAATCACCGGGCATTGGTTGGGCGACTGAATGTGAGGGTGAAACTGCTTCCACTGCTGCACCTGTTTGACAATCTTTGCCAGCAGGGAGCTAATTTCTAAGCTGGTCAGTTGAGGAGCCAAAGCTGGGCCCATTTCAAAAGTGAAGGAACCCTGGTGGAGACTGAGCAAGTCAAATAGGGTTTCGTGGATCATGCTCTGGATGATGTTGCGCCCTTGAGCTGGGGTGAGGATGTGGTTTTCGAGCAGGGCCCATAGGTAGCCGTATTCTGGGGCATTGGTAGATGCCATATAGGGAACTTGGATTTTGTCGAGGGCGGTATCTGCTTTGTAGCGGCGCAGGTAGTCGCGCAAGCGAAACAAACTGCCCGCACTCTGGGTAGCGTAAATAATCTGACCGTTGAAGCAGAAGACATACCAGGATTGTCCTGCAAGGGAGCGCGGGGTAGGTTGAGTACCCGTGCTGCTGCCGGTGGAGGTGTAGGCCTCTACGAACAGTTCTCCGGTTCGCTGACCTAACTCAATCAATTGCAGGATGCTGCGGATGTCTATTTCACTCAAATTTCCCTGCATGCAGCTAAAGTATCCTCCTTAAAACCGTTGGCGCCTGAGATCGGAAAGACTGTGTGCTGGCGAAAAGATTAACTTTAGTTTCCGTCAATAATTTACGCGCTGATGCTGATCTCACTATTGGGAATTGACGAAAGGGCGATACTTGCTGCCTAAGTCGGCCGCGCTACCAGTCCACAAGCTGAAACCGCGAAACTCGCGGCATTCTCTAAGTGTAGAGTTTCACCTTGTATTCCCACGGCGTTGCCTAAACTCGTAGAATCCACATTGCACGGTTGCACGGGATCGCGCGAGTGTGCAAGGCTGGCATTCCCGACTGGTTCAAGTCTTCGATCGCCAAAGTTTTGAAGTTTTTGGCTGAGTATGCCGTCAGTTTCTCCAGCACATCTTGGCGTAGGTCAACTTCAAAATACCGAGGATTCTCTGGTTTTACCGCTGCTACCAGCAGCAAGTGCCGATCGATCCCCTATGGGAACTTGAGGCTAGTCTGTTGGGTTAGATGAGTTGCGATCGAGGTTTTTTTTGGGTTTGCCACAGCCCTAAAATCAGGTGCAGTCAAAATGAACCTTTGTTGGTAATTGTCAGGAAAACCCTCAGTGCCGATCGACCTTTTTGCTCGCCCTCCGCGAGCGTCATAGGCTCGCGTCATTACCCTATTCTAAGGCAGCGCGGTTCAAATCCCTAGTCCGCCGGAGGATGGCGTCCGCTTGGGGGCAGCGATGGCTTTTCTGACGATCGAGCCGCAACTAAAGCCTGGTACAATCAATAGAAAGTTTTTGACGGACTGACCTTTTTCACCTTTGGCTTATGGCAGTCCCCGCAGTGAGAGCTAGTCTTGAATCAAGCGGCATTGGTACTGCTCTCTCATTCCTCCAGACAACTGGTGGCGGCCGTACTTTCTGGAAGTTCTCCCGTGAGAACGTGCTATGCGTGAGTGCTGAAGAAAAGTTAGAAAAAAATGCTATCCCCCGATTGGGCAAACGACACCAAAAAGTAAGACTTTGTTGGCAAAAAGTTATCCTTACTTGTCTATACTTGTTTACTTTAGGTAAGTTGACTAAAGATCGCACACAATGTTATCTTTAGTAAAGAACCTTTGGCTTAAGGGGGATAGCCTACTTATGTTGGGATTAGCCGTCTACCCAACAGCGTAGGAAGTAAACACCACTTATCTTTTAGGCCTTTAAGTAACTTAAAGTAAGTTGGGATAGGTTTTACGAAGCAGAGGACTATTAGTGTGCTGTATCTAGCGGAAGTACAAAAACAGAGAAGCGGCTTTGGTCTCGGTGGCGGTAAGGCTGAACTGAAACTGCTAGCTTGTCAGCGGGGCGAACATAACTGGAGCGCCGTACCAGGTGATGACGCGATCCCAGTTGAGGAAGCTAATAAGTTTAACGACGGCACGTTGGTGCTGGTTGAGTTGAGCGCTAGCAAGCAAGTGCAGCGGATTCAGGAGGCGGCCCGCCAGTTGGTGAGCATTCTGCAAAATTTCTCGCGATTGCAGGACAAGTTTAAGGATAAGGAAGAGGAAATTGAACAGTGGAAGGCTTCTCTGACGTTTTCGAGTCAGGAACTCAATCGCCGGGAAATGGAAATGCAAGCCCGCGAAGAGCAGTTGGCTCAAATGGAAGAGGAGTTGGAGCGACTGGAGGCTCAGCGCTCAGAAATTGAAAATACTCGAGATGAAGCTAACCGACTGCGAGAAGAAGTCGATCGCAGCCGCGTGGAAATGGAGACGGCTTGGGAACAGTTGCGGGGCGAGCAGCAACGGGTGGCCCAGCAGCAGTCTGAGGTTCCCCAGGGGGCAGTAGTTGATGAGCAGCAGACGCAGAGGATTCAGGAGTTGATGCAGAAGCTGGGAGGGGCAATTGCTTCGGCCCAAGGGGTGCGGGAACAAATGAATCAGTCTCTTGGTGCCGTGGGCGCTCAACAGGCAATTCTGGATCAGCACTGGCAGCAGTTGGAGCAAAAACAGAGCATAGCTCAACAGCAACAAGAAGAGGTCGATCGACAAAATCAGAGCCTCCAAAACCGCTGGCAAGAGTGGTACCAATCTCAAGATGCTTTGGCCGGGGCTCGGGCGGAGCTTAAAGGGCAGCAAAGTACCCTCAGCGCTAAGCAGGACCAGGCTCAGTCAGTGTCTTTGCAGGTGCGGGCTGTTGAGGATCTTTACCAGCAAGTTTCCAGGCTCGCATCTGCTTCGGGTACTGCGGGTACGGAGCAAAAAGTAGATGTGTCAGCTTTGGAGAAGATGCCTGTTGATGAGTTACAGGGGCTGGTGCAACACCTGCAACACGATTTGGAAAAGGTGTTCCGGTTTGTTAACGATCAAGAGGAGGAGTTGACTCTGCAGCGGGAGACAATCGAGGAGCTGCAAGGGAAAATTCAAGCGGCTTCCGAGTACGATCGCATGGCTTTGGAAAATGAAATGGCAGATGAACTCGAAAGTTATCAGATGTTAAACGAAACTCTGGTGGGACAGCGCCTCCGGTTGCAGGAACGGGAAGATGTTTTAAAGCAGCATCAGGCGGTGCTGTGGCGACGGCTGGGTACTGCTAATGCTTCAAAACAAGAGCGAGGAGATATTGATTTGGGGCCGATTGTCGCACAGCTCAATACTCAGCGGCAGCAGCAAAGCCAAGAATTGCAAAGACTGGAAAACGAAATTCAGCAGGTGCGGGAAGCTATATCCCAAATTGAGGCAAATGTCAACCGCCAAAATGGGGAAAGTGAGGCGAAACGCTACGAACTCAAGCAGTTAGAGCAGAATTTGTTCAACCAGAAAGGTGCAGTGGCGCAACTCTGGGGCCGGGTGAATGTTTATCAAGAAATGTTGCAACCGGTGCAGGACAATTTGAATGGGCTACGCCAAAAGCTCGAAGCGGCGGCGGGGGAACTCGACCGCGTGCAGCAGACAGGAGAGGAGCAAGATCGGGTAGTTTCCGATTTGCGACAAGTCCTTTCGGGTTTGATAAAAGCTTAAAATTTAAGATCTAAAATTATCGAAGGGTGTTCGACTCGACCGATCGCTCCTCCAGGAAATGGATCGGTTTGCGATCGGTTGGGCGCTACGATTAAGCTGGTTAGTTTTTCTACGCTTTCAAAACTCGGCGCCGAGGGCAATATTTGTTGCAGTAGTTGCCGCATTGCCCGTCGCTGCAATGCCAGGGGTGCTTCCCGCAAAATCGGGCGATTTAACCTGACGGGAAGTTGAAAATTCATCGGCGGGCTGTCTGCAATTGGAGACATGGCTCGCTGTAGCAAGTCGCTGGCTGCAAGTTCGAGATATTCTACGTCGGCGCGGAGAAGTTCGGCTGTTTGGGCTAGGGCTTGTTGGGCTTTTGGGTTGAAATGAGTTTCCAAATAAGGCAATAATTCCGATCGAATCCGGTTGCGAGTATATTGCAAGTCTTGATTTGTGGAATCTTCCCAAATTGGTAGTTTTTGCTCTTGACAAAATTGACCTGTTTGCGATCGAGTTATTTCGAGCAAAGGACGAACTAAATAGATTTTAGATTTTAGATTTTGGATTATCGATTGGGAATTTTCATCCTGATTTTCCAATCTAAAATCGCCAGATATTTGGGAGTTGGAATTTTCGCCGGAATTCCCCACTCGATAATCGAAAATCGGCAATCGAAAATCGAGCAGGGGGCGTGTCCAGGTGAGCGCAGAAAGTCCATCGGCGCCACTGCCACGAATCAGGTTGTAGAGGAGTGTTTCGGCGCGATCGCTGGCTGTGTGGCCTGTAACAATGTAGGGGTAGTTGTGGGCGATCGCAATTTCGGTTAAAGTTTGATATCGCCACTTTCTGGCGGCTGCTTCTGTTTTGGAAATTTCCGAGGCTGTTTCCAAATAGTAGGATATTCCCCAGTTTTTAGCTAATTGTTCTACATGATTGGCCGAGGCTTCCGAGTCAGAACGCCAACGATGATCGCAGTGAACAATCGCTAGGTTCCACCCCCATTTTGGCTGCAAATCTAGCAGTAATTTAATTAAACACAGAGAATCTTGTCCGCCGGATACTGCTACTAGCAATCGCTGATTTGATGGCAATATTTGTCGGTACAGCAGCGTCCTGTGTACTTGAGCGTGCAGGTGCGTCCAATTGGAAGATTCAGCCATGAGAGCAGTTTTTTATTAAGCAAAAATCAGGAAGTTAGGATCGCGAATTAAATAACTTACAATTTTAATTGTTATTGTGGGATGGGCGTCCCGCCCGTCCAAAAAGGAC